>CALBVZ010000020.1 GCA_937969445.1 uncultured Octadecabacter sp.
AGGCCGATGAGCAACCCGGAACGCTGAAGTATTCAGCCAAGGCGAACACGCTTGAATTGGTCTTAAAAGAAGCGGCTGGCCCGTTGTTTGGCGAAGTTGCCCAAGCGCGACTAGACTCGCTCGCCAGTTCTCTGGGCGCTGAAGCCTCAGTTCGTGTCAAAGGCGCCCGCCGAACGAAAGCAGTCTAAAGGTCGATGACTTCGCCCATGTCGCGCGGTTCGTAGTCCGGCGCATCCGGACTGCGCCGGATGATGATATCCCCGTTTGGCAGGATCTCAGGACGTTCATAATACCGCACGGAATCAAGCGTTTGGATCAACTCCATCAAGGCAGGCCCCATCTCGGTCGCGAGAAGTTCAAGCGCTGGCTCAAGCTCTCCGGCGAGGTCGGTAAAGTCATCGATGGCCGGTTCCATGTCATTCATGATGCCCCGAAACAGAAGCTTCGCGCCCTCCTCCATCAACGAAAACCCTTCTTCAATCTCGCCCTCCTCTTGTGCAAGGGCAGGAACGGGAAATGCGATGAGGGCGGCAAGGATGAGATGTTTCATATCCCCAATATAGGGACGCAGTCGCAACTTCTCAATCAAAGCGGAATATCTATTACGACTGGAAAATGATCAGAGGCCTGAAGGAGCGCGGCGCACAGGTCTTTGTTGGCAAAGCATTCGGGATCATCAAAAGGATGCATGATGCTCCACGTCGGGTTCATCGCCCGCACGTTTTCAGATACCATGATGTAATCCAGCAGCGCGGACAAAAAGTGGCGATCCTTACCGACTGTAAAACGCGCGGTCACTGGCATCGCCCCGATCCGCTGAGACAGCGCAAATCGCGCATGTGGGTCAAACATCTGCTCGCCGTTGCCCTCGCCCAGAACAATTTCCACGCCAGACCGACCGAACAGTTTCTCATACTCGTCCAAACCGGGGCCGTCGTTGAAATCCCCAAGAACGATCATTTTGTCGCCCGCCTCCAGATGCGCCTCAACGCGCTTGCGCAACCAAATGCATTGCGCCAGCTGTTTGCGTCGGTTGGCGATTGAAATACGCATGGCTTGCGCATCGTTGCGCGCTCCGTGGGGCGCTTTAGATTTGGCATGCACCCCGATCAGCCGGAACACCGCGCCAGATGTATGCGTGACTTCAATTTCCAACGGTGGCTTTGACCATTTGACCGTGTCGAGCTGCGCATCGACATCAAGGTCCATCTTCATCGTCTCGTCGAAACGCGGTGCCCCATCTGTCCGCGGATCATGGCGCACGCTCAGAACGTCGGGGTCATAGAGGAATATGATTTCCTGTTGCGTTTCATTGACATAGCCAATGATCGCTTTGCGCGCTCTGATGCCGAATTTCGCGGCAAACCCTTCCAACGCGCCCGCCCCGTCACGGCGCGCATGGCTGTCGGGCGCTTCAATGACCATCACCCCATCAGCATCCAGTGCCTGAAACACTGCGCCAAGTGCCGCCGTTTGCTGCGCACGCGTGACATCCCAACGCCCCGACCAACGGTCATCGTCGTAAAGGTTGCCCTCATCATCAAACAGGTTTGAAAACCACTCAACGTTGTAAGTTACAATCTTCACGCGGCACCGCGCTCGTTGATCTCATCCCATGCACGGTTGATTGCGACCATCTTCTTCTCGGCCAGCTTCACCGCTTCTTCGGGAACCCCGCGTGCAATCATCTGGTCTGGGTGCGTTTCACGTACCAATTTCCGCCACGCTTTTCGCATGTCTTCCATGGACGTGTCTGCACTGACGCCCAGAACGTCGTATGGGTCGCGCTCCGCATCAGGAACAAACTGCGCCCGCAGGCTCTTGAAGCGCGCATCATCCAGCCCGAAAATCTCAGCCACTCGGGCAAGAAACGCGTCTTCATTTGGATGATAATACCCATCCGCAAGGGCGATGTGAAACAACCCCTCGATCAAATCGCACAGCGGTGCGGCAACATCATCACCATACATCGCTTTGATTTTATGAGCATAATCTTCGAACCCAGCGACATCCGTACGCGCCAGATTAAACAGCTTTCCGGCGTTCTTTTCCTCACCGGGGGGAATCGTAAACACCTCGCGAAACGCCGTGACCTCATCGCGCGTGACTTGCCCGTCGGCCTTTGCCATCTTTGCGCCCAATGCAATGACAGCAATTGCAAACGCGACAGAACGCTCCGGCGGCGTGCGCAGCTTGGCAAAAACCTCTGAGAGGCCTTCGCCAGCGGTAAGGGACGACAGTGCGTCAGTGATACGGGTCCAAATCGACATGGGGGCATTCTTACCCAATCCGTCGCGGGATGTTAGAGCCGTTTTTGCATCAGTACGAGATCCATCCATCGATCAAACTTACGCCCGACTTCCCGAAGGATGGCGACCTGTTCAAACCCCAGCGCTTGATGGAACGCGACGCCCGCCGCGTTCTCGGCGCAAACGCCTGCCACAAGCACATGGGTATCCGCGGCGCGGGCATGATCCATCAAATTCTGCATCAACGCCCGACCCGCGCCCTGCCCCGATGCTTCAGGCGCAAGGATAATGGTATGTTCCATCGTATGGGCATATCCAATGCCTCCGCGAAACTGGTCGTATGTGGCAAACCCCAAAACCGCTCCGCCAATCTCAACCACCAAAAAACACGGACGTTCCGCAATCATTTGCGTAACCTCGTTTGGTGTTTTTTCGATTGAGTTAAATGTCACCACGGTTTCACGGATCTGCGGGTTCCAGAACGCGGCAATCGCTTCGCTGTCAATCTGGGTCGCTTTCCGAATATTCATAACGTTACCGTCCGGTTGCGGTTGCGAAACCGCGCCGACAGCGACACGTCGTCATCTGCGCGAAATGTAACCCTGTCATCCTTCAAGACACCAGCAAGCTGTGCCGCGATCTCAAGCGCCTTTGGGTGTCGCACGATAAGTTCTTCAAGCACCAACCTAGATGATCCGAGCAAAACACCGGGTGGCGCGTCAGTGTGCCACGACAAAACAGTAGGAAATCCGCCCCCCATGGGCAAAGATCCATCTGGCGGCACTCCCATGTCCCAGCGCAAATCGCCGCGTGACATTGGCACGGACTGCATGCCGTGCACCAACAGCGGTTGCAAAACATCAGGTTCGCAAATCCAGTTCACCAATCGCGGCGGGCCGCTAAAGTCATCCAAACCAAACCAACGCGGTCCATCACTGTTTGCTGCCGGATCAATTGCGATCACCTCAAGGTAGATACCCCCGTGTAACGCGGCTAGCTTGTTATGGGTTCCATAGCGTTCATGTTTTCCGCCACCCTGAAATACGGTGCCCAATCGATCTTGCGCCCAAGCAACGCCTTCTTCCAACGTTTCAGCCGCAATCGCCAGATGGTCCAACCTCATATGCCGTCCCTAGTTCACCCAAATCCAAACAGCCCAGAACGCACCGAAAAGCGTCGGGTAAAAACTGGCTGCAAACCCGAGCGAGCGTAGCGGAGGAGAGACATGATAGCCAACCCAGAACAGCAGACGCGCGACAGCCATGCCAATTCCAAGCGCGAGGATCGATACCCCACCAAGGCTAAAGCCAACAAACGGCCAGACTAGCAGCGCAAGCACCATTTGCTCGGTCGTATTGCGCAAAACGCGTTCATCGATCTCTGCACGGGTGCCAGAAGCCGCAGTGTCGCCATCAATCAGGTCAGTATTGAAAAACCGCCGTGCTGCAAGGACACCGATCATCATTGCCATAACCGCGCCAGGTATCAAAAATGCTGCGGGGATCGCCAATGCGGGGGGTATGAAAGGAAGCCCCAACCGCAACGGCAGCAACACAATCGCGACGGCCCAGACCGCGCCAAGCGCCATCCCAATTGCTATGCCGATACGTTTCACGCGCGCGTGGCGCGGATCAACTTCAGAATGTCACGCGCCGCTTCTGGAATGTTTGTACCTGGTCCAAATATCGCTTTCACGCCAGCTTTCTTTAAGAAATCGTAGTCTTGCTGCGGAATAACCCCGCCACAGATGACCAAAATATCCTCCGCGTCAGCGGCCTTTAACGCCTCAATCAACTTAGGTGCCAGTGTCTTATGCCCCGCCGCCTGTGATGAAATTCCGATCACATGCACGTCGTTGTCTACGGCATCTTGTGCGGCTTCTTCCGGCGTTTGGAACAACGGCCCCACATCAACGTCAAATCCGATGTCGGCGAATGCCGTGGCGATAACTTTGGCGCCACGATCATGCCCGTCCTGGCCCATTTTAACGACCAACATACGAGGGCGGCGTCCTTCGGCCTCAGCGAAATCTTCTACGTCTTTCTGGATCGCCGCGAAGCCTTCGTCACCCTCATAGGCTGCGCCATAAACGCCAGCCAGTGTTTTTACTTCTGCGCGGTGACGGCCGAATACGTTTTCCATAGCCATGCTAATCTCCCCTACAGTTGCGCGATGACGCGCGGCTTCGACGGCGGCTTCGAGAACGTTACCACCCTCGCTCGCGCGGCGTTCGACTTCGGCTAAAGCCGCATCGCATGCAGCCTGATCACGGGCAGCACGTAGCTTTTTAAGCCCCGCGACTTGACCTTCACGGACCGCATCATTGTCGATATCCATGATGTCGATTGGATCTTCTTTATCAAGGCGATACTTATTCACGCCAACGATAACTTCGTCGCCACGGTCGATCATCGCTTGGCGCTTTGCCGCGGACTCCTCAATCCGCAGTTTAGGCATGCCGGACGCGACCGCCTTGGTCATGCCACCCATCTCTTCGACTTCTTCAATAATTTTCCACGCCTCGTCCGCCAGATCAGCGGTGAGTTTTTCGACGTAGTAAGACCCTGCAAGTGGGTCGACCACATTGGTGACGCCAGTTTCTTCCTGCAAAATCAACTGGGTGTTCCGCGCGATACGGGCTGCAAATTCTGTCGGCAAGGCAATCGCTTCGTCCAATGCGTTGGTATGCAGCGACTGGGTGCCACCCAAAACCGCTGCCATCGCCTCATAGGCTGTGCGGACCACGTTGTTGTATGGGTCCTGTTCCTGCAAAGACACGCCAGACGTCTGACAGTGGGTGCGCAACATCGATGATTTCTCGGACTTCGGTTCGAATTCTGCCATGATTTTTGACCAAAGCAAACGGGCTGCACGCAGCTTGGCGGCTTCCATGAAGAAGTTCATACCAATGGCAAAGAAGAACGACAGGCGCGGCGCAAATTTGTCCACGTCCATGCCGCGTGCAATCGCCGTACGCACGTATTCGCGCCCGTCCGCCAGCGTGAATGCTAGTTCCTGAACAAGGTTCGCGCCCGCCTCCTGCATGTGGTAGCCCGAAATCGAAATTGAGTTGAATTTCGGCATCTCGTTGGCGGTGTATTCAATGATATCCGCGACCAGCTGCATCGACGGTTCCGGCGGGTACACGTAGGTGTTGCGCACCATAAACTCTTTCAGGATGTCGTTTTGGATCGTTCCTGACAAAACGCTACGATCATGTCCCTGCTCTTCGCCCGCAACGATAAAGTTCGCCAAGATCGGGATAACCGCACCATTCATCGTCATGGAAACGCTGACTTTATCCAGTGGGATACCGTCGAACAGAACTTTCATGTCCTCAACGGAATCGATCGCAACGCCCGCCTTGCCGACATCGCCAACAACGCGCGGATGGTCACTGTCATAGCCACGGTGCGTCGCCAAATCGAAGGCAACAGACACACCTTGCTGTCCCGCAGCCAGTGCTTTGCGGTAAAATGCGTTGCTTTCTTCTGCGGTTGAAAAGCCCGCGTATTGACGAATGGTCCAAGGGCGGCCCGCGTACATCGTCGCCTTAACACCCCGCGTAAACGGTGCCTCGCCCGGCAAGGAACCAAGGTGGTCAAGGCCGGCGACGTCATCCACGCCATAAACAGGCTGGACGTCGATACCCTCAATCGTCTTCCACGTCAGGTTTTCTAGCGGCTTGCCACGTAGTTCAGCTTGCGCGCGTTCAGCCCATTCCTTTTTCGATCCCATCGGTTCGTCCTCTCTGTTTATCGTTTCAGCCAGCGCTGAAAACCGTGCAATGCCCCTTGGAAACCCCATGGCTCGGGTCTCCGACAGATCGGCTTATGCAAAAAATGTTGCGGTGTCCGGGCGATTTGCCCTTAGCCTTTTGGTCCGGCGTCCCTATATCATTGACATAGGGGGCGTTCATGATCCGGATTTTAGCTTTATTTACTTGGGTGTTCACTGCATCCATTGCCACCGCGCAAGAGGCCGACACCCCGACCGTCGCTGCGGCATGGGCGAGCGACAAAACTGGGGTGTTTGATGCCACGTCTTTGGACATCGACACCCTTATTTGGCTTGCGCGTCCCGTTGTTGTCTTTGCGGACAGCCCTAATGACCCGCGGTTTCGCCAGCAGATGGATCTGTTGCTTGAAAGCCCAGAGGCGCTTGCGGAACGTGATGTCATCATTCTGACAGACACCGACCCCGCCGCACAAAGCCCGCTGCGTACGCGTCTGCGCCCGCGCGGGTTTGGGTTGGTCATTATTGGTAAAGATGGCGAAGTAGAGCTGCGAAAACCCAACCCGTGGGACGTGCGCGAAATAACCCGGTCGATCGACAAGATGCCGCTCAGGCAGCAAGAAGTCGATGATCGTAGGTTTGAGCGATAATACACACAGGTCACGGGTTTATTCGAACTCCATAATCACGTCATCAACAGCAAGATTGTCACCAGCTACTGCGTTGATCTTGGTCACAATTGAACGCTTCTCAGCGCGCAGATTGTTCTCCATTTTCATCGCTTCAACGGTACAAAGAACCTGCCCGTCTTGAACTTCGTCACCGACTTCTACGTCGATCTTCACGATCAATCCCGGCATCGGGCAAAGCAAAAGCTTGGACGTGTCCGGTGGCAGCTTTTCTGGCATCAGTGTCGCCAGTTCAGCCTGACGCGGTGTACGCACACGCACTGGCAGATCTGCCCCGCGATAACGCACACGGAACCCTGCTGAGATATGTCCGATCTTGAGGACCAGCGGTTCGCCATCCACCATAAGCTTCGCGAGCGGCTGCCCCGGCGTCCAATCGCTTTCAACGCGCATCGCTGTGCCATTGATTGTGACCGTCGCGCCTTGCTTGTCCGCATCGACATGTGCCTCCAGCGAACGCCCAGGAATTGTGACGACCCAATCTTCACCGATTTTACGTTCATGATTGCCCATGCGCCCAGAAATCTGCGTACGGCGGATTTCACACACGCGGTACATTGCGACCGTTGCCGCTGCGATCCGGTCCAAGGTGGCGTCTGGCAATTCCACACCGTCGAACCCATCGGGGAATTCTTCCTCGATAAAGGCAGTAGTCATGTTGCCAGTGGTGAATTTCTCATGGTCGTAAACCGCGCTTAGGAACGGGATGTTGTGGCCAATGCCCTCAACCTCAAAGCTGTCCAACGCCACGCGCATTTCTTCAATCGCTTCTGCGCGGCTTGGGGCCCATGTACACAGCTTAGCGATCATCGGGTCATAATACATGGAGATTTCACCCCCATCATAAACGCCCGTGTCGTTGCGCACAGCATGCTTTCCCTCAGGGGCATCGCCCTGCCACTTGCCGTTTGCAACCAACGGTCCAGCCGCGACCTCCGCAGGTGGACGATACGCAGTCAAACGGCCAATGGATGGCAAGAACCCGCGATACGGGTCTTCTGCATAGAGCCGGCTTTCCATCGCCCAACCTGTCAGTGTGACGTCCTTTTGTGCAATCTTCAGCTTTTCGCCATAGGCCACGCGGATCATCTGCTCAACAAGGTCAACGCCTGTGATCAGTTCGGTTACAGGGTGTTCCACCTGCAAACGTGTATTCATTTCAAGGAAGTAGAAGTTACGATCACCATCAACGATGAATTCAACCGTACCCGCAGATGCGTAATCCACGGCCTTGGCAAGCGCTACGGACTGCTCACCCATCGCTTTGCGGGTCGCCTCGTCCAAAAACGGCGATGGTGCCTCTTCGATAACCTTTTGCTGGCGGCGCTGAATGGAACATTCGCGCTCACCCAGATAGATGCCGTTACCATGTGTATCGCACAGCACCTGAATTTCGATGTGACGCGGTTGCGTGACGAACTTTTCGATGAAGATACGGTCATCACCAAATGAATTGGCCGCTTCGTTCTTGGAAGACTGGAAACCCTCACGCGCGCCCTCATCATCCCAAGCGATCCGCATGCCCTTACCACCGCCACCAGCGGAGGCTTTGATCATCACCGGATAACCGATTTTCTGAGAAATCTTAACAGCTTCCTCAGCGTCCTCGATCAAGCCCATGTGACCGGGAACGGTGGAAACTTTCGCGTCTTGCGCGATCTTTTTGGACGTAATCTTGTCGCCCATCTTTTCAATCGCGCCAACCGGTGGCCCGATGAACGCAACGCCAGCGGCAGACAGCGCTTCGGCGAACTTGGCGTTCTCTGACAAAAACCCATAGCCTGGATGCACAGCTTCTGCACCAGTTGCCTTGATCGCTTCCATGATCTTGTCGATCACAATGTAGGACTGGTTCGCTGGGGGCGGCCCAATGTGGTACGCTTCATCCGCCATGGAAACATGCAGCGCGTTGCGGTCTGCATCTGAATAGACTGCTACCGTTTTGATACCCATCTTACGGGCCGTCTTAATGACGCGGCAGGCGATTTCACCACGGTTGGCGATCAGGATTTTTTTGAACATTGTTAGCCCCTTAGAATGCAAAACCGCCGCTCAGGGAGAATCCTGAACGGCGGTCAAAATGTGTAATCGCCCCAAATTGGGACGGGATGTTTTTAGCGGCAGATGCTTGTGACTTCGTCACAAAGCGCGCCAGCAGCGCCACCAACGATGGCCCCTGTGACAGCGTCGCCGCCAGTTGCGTCAGCGATGACTGCACCAGCTGCAGCGCCGGCAAGGCCGCGTTCAAGGTCGTTGTCGAGACAAGCGGAAAGCGAAGCGATTGCTGTCGCGGCGAGGATAAGACGGAATTTAAGCATAGGTTACTGCCCTTATTTTGCATTGAAGTTTGCTTGGTTTTATTCGGCGTAGAATCGGCGTTTTGCCCCAGCAACACAAGCATTTTCTGCACCGCACGAAATGAGCGGCGGAAAACCTCCAAAGAGCGCAGGAAAAGAGATGTCGGCCTGAGCCCTGAAAAGGGATCAGACCGACGAGGGGAAGGGTAACGGTATTGACAATGTAGCGCGGTACTCTGGTCTAGTGAGCCGTCTACAAAATTAGATTTGCACAGCGAACCACGGCTGTCATCGACCTTCATCGTGGATTGCCCGAAGTGGGCCGATTCCCGCCAAAGTTGCAAATCTGTCGGCCAAAGTTCGCGCATGCAGGTCAACATCATCAGTTCTGACCCGGCGCCCAATCAGGGCGAAAAATCTCAGGGAACGACTGTTCAGCGCGCTTTAGGTCAACCTTAAGCAATGCCTCATAACTCTCTGGATCAAACGGATCTTCAGCAGGAACAACCTCACGGCCGAAGACGAAATTCAAACGTCCCGCATCAAGATTACCACGTTCAAACGGGATATCGCCAAAATGTTCTTTCAACGCCCACATAAAACCTTCGTCCGCACGGCGATCCGCAGGACGGCGATCCGCATAGCGTTCGCGCTTGAACAATTTGGGTGGCAGCCCCTTTTTAACGGGACGGCGAATTGTGAATTGAAAATCTGAGCTCGGAAGGCGGCTAGGAAATCCGCGGTGCTTTTCCATCAATTGACCCTCCGAGATGGGACAAGACGGGGTGGGACAGGCGTTGCCGCCTGCCCCGAAAATTCTTTAGTTGTACTTGCCAGTGAAGACTGGCTCGACTGTGACTGGAACCGGGTCAACGACCACGAATTCTTCAACTTCACCTGCGTTGTTAGCGCCACATGCTGCCACGAGGGCAAGCAGGGAAACGGCGCAAAGGCTCTTGATGCTCTTAGACATGTTAGTCTCCTGTCTCTGTTTTCCACGCGAGCGGCCCCGACATGACGTCGGTTCCCCCGCGCATTCTGAGGGTAGGTCACTTGGGTGTAACCAAGTGGAAAACTAACGGAAAACCTGTTCAAAAGATACGAGACGGAAATTGCGGACCCGGCCTGTGACTCAGCCGCTACAATCCGCGAACAGGATGAGCTTTGGGGCGCAACATATTGTGTAGGCATCAGAATTCCTCCCAGATGCAGGTATCATTTTCGAGGCTAAAAATCTCGAAAAACTGTAAAACGTCGGGGTTGTCTTCACCAAACGGGATATCCACAGCCGACATCGACAGCACAATTTGTGACGGTTCAAGCGCGGCTTCGACCAGCGCTGGCATCACCAATTCATCGCACACAACCTGAAAGTCACCCGCGACATCCGCGTACTGAAACGACGTGCCAATCTCGGGTGTCAGAAAACGAAAGCGAACGGTTCCAGTCGCCTCTTCCGAGATGAATTCGATAAACGACACGGGCTGGCCCGAGGGCACCTCGATGCCCTTAGCAGCCAGTCCGACCGGTGTACTTAGCATCAAAAAGCCTGTGAAAACCGGCTTACAAATACTTAGAGACCTAGCGCAAAAACTATAACGGGATGTTGTCATGTTTTTTCCAAGGCATCTGGGTTTTCTTCCCACGCAGGCCCGCAAAAGCACGGCACAAACGCTTCCGCGTCGAGCTTGGCATGATGACCTCATCCACGAAACCACGCTCAGCGGCCACAAACGGGTTCGCGAAACGGTCTTCGTAATCTTTGGTGTGCTTTGCAGTTTTCTCAGCATCGCCAAGGTCTGCGCGGTGGATGATTTCGGTTGCACCTTTTGCACCCATCACTGCGATCTCAGACGTTGGCCACGCATAGTTCAAGTCACCGCGCAGGTGCTTGGACGACATGACAACATATGCACCACCATAGGCCTTGCGGGTAATGACGGTGATCTTTGGAACCGTCGCCTCACCGTAGGCAAACAAAAGTTTCGCACCGTGCTTAATCACGCCGTTATACTCCTGCGTCACACCGGGCAAGAATCCTGGAACGTCGACAAGCGTCAGGATTGGAATTTCAAACGCATCACAGAAGCGCACGAAACGCGCAGCCTTACGCGCACTATCGATGTCCAGAACACCCGCCAGCACCATAGGCTGGTTGGCAACAACGCCAACGGTCTGCCCTTCAAGGCGGATAAAGCCGGTCAAGATGTTGCCTGCAAAATCCTTCTGGATCTCATAAAAATCGCCTTCGTCTGCGATCTTATGAATTAGTTCTTTCATATCGTAAGGCTGGTTCGGGTTATCTGGGATCAGCGTATCGAGGCTGGATTCCGTCCGCGCAACATCATCAAAGAACGGGCGAACCGGCGGCTTTTCGCGGTTATTCAGCGGCAGGAAGTCAACCAAACGGCGCGCCTCTGCGATCGCCTCTACGTCGTTCTCAAACGCGGCGTCAGCCACGGAAGATTTGCGCGTGTGAGTTGTCGCGCCCCCCAATTCTTCGGCCGTGACAACCTCATTCGTGACGGTCTTTACAACGTCAGGGCCCGTGACGAACATGTATGAGCTGTCCTTCACCATAAAGATGAAGTCCGTCATCGCAGGCGAATACACAGCGCCACCCGCACATGGCCCCATGATCAAACTAATCTGCGGAACCACGCCAGATGCCATGATGTTGCGCTGGAAGATTTCACCGTAGCCACCCAAGGCATCAACGCCTTCTTGAATACGTGCACCACCGGAATCGTTGATCCCCACGATCGGCGCGCCATTCTGCATCGCCATATCCATGATCTTGACGATCTTGGCCGCGTGTGTCGCAGAAACGGACCCACCAAGAACCGTGAAGTCTTGTGAATAGACATAGACTTGGCGACCGTTGATCGTGCCCCAACCCGTTACAACGCCGTCCCCAGCTGGGCGCGTCTTTTCCATCCCGAAGTCGGTGCTGCGGTGGGTGACAAAGGTGTCATATTCCTCAAAGCTGCCGTCATCCAACAACAACTCGATACGCTCACGGGCTGTAAGTTTGCCACGGCCATGCTGGGCGTCGATGCGCTTTTGCCCACCACCCATACGGGCTGCCTCGCGTCGATCTTCAAGCTCTTGCAGGATATCGGTCATAAATCTGTCCCTATTAATTTCGGCGAAGCTACCCCTTATTGCGCCGCGATCCGAGTCCCTTCTCGCAAATTTGCAAATTTACTCATTAACTGGATCATGCATTTGCAAATCAGCAAACTGTAGGTGGAATTTGTTACAACCAGAGCGATTGCGTTGGACGAAGACATTTCACACGGCTAGCTGTGTTTCATGGCAACATCACCAACGTTACGATTCCTAGATCGCACAACCCCACCCCATATCGCGACTCTCATCCTGATGGCTGGAATCGGGGCGCTTTCGCTTAATGTTTTCTTGCCATCCCTGCCATCAATGGCAGAGCATTTTGGCGTGGAATACAGTCTGATGCAGCTGTCAGTGTCCGCCTACCTCGCGACAACAGCGGTGGTGCAAATCACCATCGGCCCAATATCGGACCGCTACGGGCGCAGGCCCGTGGTCCTTGGCACAAGCACCATTTTCATCCTTGCCAGCATTGGTGCGGTCTACGCCCCTAATTTCACAGTATTTTTAATCTGCCGCCTGCTGCAAACAGCCATCGCCACCGCCTTTGTGATCAGCCGCGCCGTCATCCGCGACATGGTCCCACAAGAACAGGCAGCGTCTATGATCGGCTACGTCACGATGGGCATGTCCGTCGTACCAATGCTAGGGCCCGCCTTGGGCGGCCGATTAGACGAAGCCTTTGGCTGGCAAGCATCTTTCTGGGTGCTAGCGGCCGGCGGCGTTATGGTGTTCGTGCTTTGCTTTTTCGATCAGGGCGAGACATTCACAAAACGCGAAGGCGGTTTTTCTGCACAGCTTCGCGAATACCCTAAACTCCTGACATCTCAACGGTTTTGGGGATATTGCCTTGCCGCTGCGTTCTCTTCCGGCGCGTTCTTCGCCTACCTTGGCGGGGCACCCTTTGTGGGAAGCGAGGTCTTCAACATGGAGCCATCGGAGCTCGGCCTTTACTTTGGCGCGCCGGCTATTGGGTACCTTGTCGGGAATGGATTGTCAGGCCGGTTCTCGGTTTCCGTCGGGATCAATCGCATGGTTTTGCTCGGCGCGCTTCTCGCAGTCAGCGGCATGGCGTTGCTCTTGTTCCTTGATTTAGTTGGCATCAGCCATCCGCATGTTTTCTTTGGGTTCATGATTTCGATTGGCCTTGGGAACGGCATCATGCTGCCAAACGCCAACGCTGGTATGCTGTCCGTGCGCCCCGCACTTGCAGGGTCGGCAGCGGGTCTTGGCGGGGCATTTATGATTGGTGGCGGCGCTGCGCTTTCGGTCATCGCTGGGTTTATCCTTGGCCCAGACACGGGTGCGCGCCCATTGATCATCTTGATGCTGGTCACTGCTGTAATCGCAGTCTTTTGCGCCCTTTGGGTTATCAAACGCTCGGCTATTGTCGAAGACGCAACCTAGCGCGACCTCTCGACTCGTGACTTTGCAAAGTCTATTATCAAATTTGCATTTCATCGATTTAGGGACACGACATGGCACCGCATAAACTCTACGCTGGCGCTAAGCTGCGCGAATTACGCGGACGTATCGGCTGCACGCAAAAAGCATTTGCTGAAAAGCTCGGCGTTTCTTTGCCCTATCTAAACCAGATGGAAAACAACAACCGCCCGGTGTCGACGACGGTCGTTTTGGCCTTGGCGCAAGAGTTTGGCTTTGACGTCACCGAGCTGCAATCAGGCGACGAGGCGCGCCTTGTCGGGGACATGCGCGAAGCCTTGGCCGATCCAATTTTCACAAGCGCCACGCCGCCGCTGGTCGACCTGCGCCTCGCCGCATCAAACGCTCCTGCCCTTGCCCGCGCATTCCTTGAACTCCACACCGCCTACCGCCAAACGCACGAACGCCTCGCGTCGTTAGACGAAGCCTTAGGTCGCGAAGACAGCCGCCTATCCGCCAGCCCGTGGGAAGAAGTGCGCGACTTTTTCCATTACTGCGACAACTACATTGATGCCGTAGACCGCGCCGCAGAGCGTTTTGCGAGCAACGCGAAAGGCGATATTGATAGTGCAGCCCGAAGCGCGTTAGCTGAAACCGGAGTGCGGATTGTCTACACCGACAAGGACGCGATCCGCCATTACGACCCTGAAACACGCGTCCTCACACTTGCAGCCAAAGCAGCGCCCGCAACTCAGCGCTTTCAGTTATTGTTGCAAGTTGCGCTGATACAGCAAGAGAAGCTGTTGGAAGCCACGCTTGATCTTGCACGTTTTCAATCCCCACAGGCGCGCAGTATCGCCAAAGTCGGATTAGCGAATTATTTCGCTGGCGCAACGTTAATGCCATATGAGAAATTCCTGGCAGCGGCCCAAGACACCCGTCATGACCTTGAACGTTTGGTCGATCAGTTTGGTGTATCACTTGAACAAGTCGCCCATCGCCTTTCAACGCTGCAACGCCCTGGCGCGAAGGGTATCCCGTTCTTCTTTGTGCGTGTTGATCCCGCAGGCACGATCACCAAACGCCACTCGGCAACGACGTTGCAGTTCGCGCGGTTTGGCGGCGCCTGCCCGTTGTGGAACGTGCATAGCGCGTTTGAAACGCCGGGTCGTTGGTTGCGTCAACTGGCGCAAACCCCTGATGGCGTTCGGTATTTCTGCCTCGCAAGGGACGTGAGCAAACCTGGTGGTGCGTGGGGCGTACCCACGCGACGCTATGCCATTGGGCTGGGTTGTGAAGTTAAACACGCCTCAAAACTGGTCTACGCGGATCATATGATGACCGAAGACGCGGACGCCTTTGAACCGATTGGGATTTCCTGTCGCATCTGCGAACGCAAAGCCTGCCCGCATCGCTCAGTTCCGCCACTAGAACGCCAGTTGCGCGTTGACCCGAATGAACGTGGCATGCTGCCCTACCAATTGGACTAAAGCAGCCGCCACGCAATTTTTCAGGTGCGAACTAAGCCGCAAGCATCGTCCAAATTTGGTCCTTCAGCGACATCCGCTCTTTGCGCATATCCTGCATGTGCGCATCGTCCGTAGGCTCAACATCTGTTTCTGCACGGTGAATAGCGCGGTTCACGTTGTGATATGCATCCGAAAGCTTAGCGAAATGTGCATCTGATTGTTTTAGATCGCTAATTTTTGCGGCGTGTTCTGGGAATTCGTCTGCAAGTTCGTGGGCTGTGTGTGACATGAGTGTCCTCCTATTCGTGTCAGGAGGATGTTAAAACGCCGCGACTTACGCCGCTTTGATCAGGATCAAAAATCGCAGTTAGTTTCGCGCAGCACGCCAACCAGCAGATCGCGCTTCAGTTTCACTGCAAAACCATCGCTCGCCACTTGCCTCATTAATACGGGTGTTGGCGTAATCTCGATTGTGGGGCATGTGATAGATCCGTCCTGAACCGGAAATGTTGCCTTTAATAATGCAATTGGCATCTGGCGCAGCGATGTCCGGCGAAGGCGCGCGCTGGTCGGCGCGGTACGCTGACGGCTCCTGCATCGAACTCGCCCAAAGCCCGAGGCCGAGCACTTGAGCGGATTTTTCAGCCAAGTCGTAGTCCATTGAATACTCGCGATACGCCCGCGCCCAACCATCAGAAACGAGCGCTTCACCAATGTCGCGCCCGTTGATATAGCACTTGGCAACACTGCGCCCATACCTATCTTGTTCCACTTCGCGGCAGGTAGCGCGAACGCCTTGATAACGCCTCGCCGCTTCTTCACGCACGAAGGCACCACATGGCCAAACGCGCCCCTGTGCATCCTCACAGGTTTGCTCTGTTTCGGGGGCATCAATACCGTGAAGCCGCACGCGCTGGCCGGAAACGTCCAATGTATCGCCATCAATGACGCGCACAGCCCCTTCTATATCTGCGAAGGCGGGGGATGAGAGACACAAGATAAGCGATAAAATGCGGAACATTCCGCTAACTAAGTGTTAACGGGGCCAATTCGCAAGTCAGAACTTGTTAACGGGTTAACGTTGGGCGGTTTTCCAGTCAGGGTGAAGCCATGGTGCATCATTGCTGGGTGCAAGCGGCGCCTTTCCAAGTACATGATCCGCGATTTTTTCACCCACCATGATCGACGGCGCATTCAGATTGCCGTTGGTGATGCGCGGGAAAATGGAACTATCCGCCACGCGCAAACCTTCCACACCGATCACACGGCCCAGCGGGTCAACAACCGCCATCGGGTCGTTCGCGCTGCCCATCTTACAGGTGCCGCAAGGGTGATAGGCGCTTTCGACGTCTTCGCGAATGGCGGCATCCAAGGCTTCATCAGATTGCGCGTCCGCCCCCGGTAGCAATTCCTCACCGCGAAATTTCGCAAACGCGTCCTGCCCGAAAATTTCACGCGTAAGGCGGATACAATTGCGGAACTCTTCCCAATCATCCGGATGTGACATGTAATTGAAGAAGATTTTCGGATCGGCCGTTGGATCAGCTGAATTCAACGTCACGGCACCACGAGACTTGGATCGCATCGGCCCAACATGGGCTTGAAATCCTTCCTGCGCACCTGTTCCGTCATAGCGAACAGCGATAGGCAAGAAATGGAACTGAATGTCAGGATAGTCCAATCCGGCCTTGGATCGAATGAAACCCGCCGCTTCGAACTGATTGGATGCGCCGATGCCTGATTTTGTAAACAACCAGCGCGCGCCGACCCATGCTTTGGCGATCATTGACCAGTATTTGTAAAGGCTGTGACGCCCCTTCGCGGCCATTTGAACGTAAAGCTCAAGGTGGTCTTGTAGGTTTTGTCCAACTCCGGCGCGATCCGCGACAACGTCAATCCCGTGCTCGGACAGGTGTTCAGCCGGGCCAATGCCAGACAGCATCAACAGTTTGGGTGAGTTGATTGCAGAGGCTGCAATAATGACCTCAACGCTGGCCTCAAGAACGCGACCGTCCGTTAGCTCAACACCTGTCGCTCGGCCATTCTCAAGAATAACGCGCGCAGCAGTACCGTGTACGACTTCGCAGTTTCCTGTGGCTTGGGCGGGGCGCAAATAGGCCGACGCGGCGGACCAGCGTTTGCCTTTCCAGATGGTTGCATCAAACGGGCCAAAACCCTCTTGTTTTTCGCCGTTGTAGTCCGACGTCAGCTCATACCCAGCCTGCGCGCCGGCCTTAATAAAGGCGCGGGTCAAACGGTTCGTTCCAGGACCACGGGTCACATGAAGTGGGCCACCTTTACCGCGCCAATCTTTATCGCCACCGCGTCCGCCAGAATGCCAATCTTCCATGCGTTTATAATAGGGTAACACATCAGCGTAGGCCCAACCTTGCGCACCGCTCTCGGCCCAATGGTCAAAATCCTTCGCATGACCACGCACATAAATCATGCCATTAATCGAGGACGACCCGCCAATCACCTTACCGCGCGGACAGGCCAGTTCACGCCCGCCAAGATGGGGTTCTGGCGCGGATTTATAACCCCAGTCATACCTCTTCATGCTCATCGGATAGGACAGCGCGGCGGGCATATTGATGAACGGGCCAATGTCGGTACCGCCCGTTTCAACCACGATGACCTTGCGCCCAGCCTCGGCCAATCGATAGGCCATCGCGCACCCTGCGCTGCCCGCACCGACAATGATGTATTCAGCGCTATTCATGAGTTTAAGTACCCAAAAAAGAGCGAGAAAAATGCACCGACGTGAACAACCATGATCGCACGGTCTTTCCACATGACGCCAACGGCGAACCACAAAATGATGCCGCCAAAGAAGAAAAAGATGTTCCAAGGCACGACGTTCAAGCCTGTTAACCCATAGCCAATCAATTGGATCACGGTCGCGACCCACTTAACGGTATCAGCGTAAGGGGATGTTCGCAGTGCGGTCAAAACGGGGCCTCGACGGGTGCCATGCCGACATAAACCGATTTCACCTGACTGTAATGCTCGATCGCCGCCTTGGAGTTTTCACGCCCAACACCAGACAGTTTTGACCCACCAAACGGGGCCTCAACAGGGGCAAGATTATAGGTGTTGATGTAGGTCGTTCCGGCCTCAAACCCTGCGACCATGCGGTGTGCGCGCTTAAGGTCTTTGGTAAACACACCCGCTGCAAGACCGAAGTCTGTGGCGTTGGCACGTTTCAGTACATCCGCTTCATCTTCAAAATCCAGCACGCTTAAGACAGGGCCAAATATCTCGTCCGTGGCAATTACCATATCATCAGTAACGTCAGCGAAAACCGTGGGTTGCAAGAAAAACCCCTTAACCCCTTCGCGCTCACCACCCGCGACCAATCGTGCGCCCTGCTCTAGTCCCTTAGCGATAAAGCCCTGCACGATCTCCATCTGGCGGCCTGAAACCATCGGCCCGAAATTAACGGATTCATCCAGTGGATCGCCCATTTTCACGTCCCTCAAGCGCTCCGATAGGCGCTTTAGAAACGCCTCTTTGATCCCCGACTGCACGAACACGCGCGTACCGTTGGAACAGACCTGGCCAGAGCTGTAGAAATTCCCCAAAATGGCCCCGCCAACGGCGTCTTCCAAATCCGCATCATCAAAAATCACGATCGGGGATTTGCCGCCAAGTTCCATCGTGACATGGCGAATACCCTCGGCCGCTGCCGCGTAGACCTTGCGGCCAGTCGGGACTGAACCGGTAAGCGAGACCTTATCGACGCGTGGATCCGTAACCAACGCAGCGCCAACATCACCCAAGCCCTGAATGACATTATAGACGCCCGCCGGAGCGCCTGCCTCATGCAAGATTTCTGCGACCTTGAGCGCACATAGTGGCGTCTGCTCTGACGGTTTAAAGATCATTGAATTGCCGCAAGCGAGCGCGGGGGCACCCTTCCAAGATGCGATCTGCGTGGGATAGTTCCATGCGCCAATGCCGACGCAAACACCCAGCGCTTCGCGGCGGGTGTAAACGAAGTCTTCGCCAAGCTGGATGTGCTCACCCGTCAACGATGCAGCCAAGCCGCCAAAGTATTCCAACGCATCAGCCCCAGATGTGGCATCGGCAACCAGCGTTTCCTGTAGCGGTTTTCCCGTGTCGTTTGTC
Source organism: uncultured Octadecabacter sp. (assembly GCA_937969445.1). GTDB lineage: Bacteria > Pseudomonadota > Alphaproteobacteria > Rhodobacterales > Rhodobacteraceae > Octadecabacter. Next base: position 19,083 of record CALBVZ010000020.1, read on the forward strand.
TCAAGCACGGAAAGATCGTAATTGCGCTCGCGCATGATGTCGGCGGCGCGGCGCAGCACACGTCCCCGCTCAGTTCCTGTCATCGCAGCCCATTCGCCCTGCGCGCGTTTGGCGGCGGATACCGCTTGTTCAATGATCGCTGGTGTCGCGCCATAAACGATAGCGATCTGCTCCTCGGAAACAGGGCAGATTACCGGGATCGGTGTGCCGTTTTTGTCTTCTACATATTCGCCGTCGATGAAGTGGCTGGCAATAGGCTGGATATCGTAGGGCATGTTATTCCCCTCTCGGAAAGCGTTGATTTTCCTCAAGAACATTGAGGTCCATGTGGTTGCGCATGTAACGTTCTGATGCTTTTTGAAGCGGTTGATAGTCCCACGGGAAGTAGTTCCCGTTGCGCAACGCCTCATACACGACCCAGCGGCGGGCCTGGCTTTCGCGCACAGCTTCATCATATGCGTTCAGGTCCCAGCGGGCTTCGGATTTGGCACGCAATTGGCCCACCGTCCCTTGATGTTTTGCAACATCCGCTAGGTTGGTCAGTTCATTCGGATCGGCTTCAATATCAAATAACTGATCTGGATCGAGTAAGCACCGCGTGTATTTCCATTTTCCGTACCGCAAACACACAAGCGGGCTGTATGACCCTTCAGCGGCATACTCCATCGCGACAGGTTCCGTACGCTCAACACCCTGCCCCATCGGGACGAGCGACATGCCTTCCGTCCACGGCATAACCTCTTCCATCGACACGCCCGCGAGGTCACATAGCGTCGGGGTGACATCGATGTTTGAGACAGGCGTTTCCAACAACCCCGCTTCCATTTGTGGCGCACTGATCATCAGGGGCACACGGGAAGATCCCTCAAAGAACGACATCTTGAACCAAAGCCCGCGATCGCCAAGCATATCCCCGTGGTCTGACACAAACAGGATCGTCGCGTCTTGGCGCGTATCTTCCAATGTTTGCAGAACCTCACCAACCTTATCATCGAGGTAGGAAATATTGGCGAAATAGGCGCGTCGGGCGCGGCGGATTTGTTCTTCGGTTATGTCGAAATTCTCGTGGTCGTTGGCATCAAGAATACGCTTTGAATGGGCATCTTGGTCCCTATAAGGGATCGGGCCGACATCTGGCATCAGATGCTCGCAATCCTCGTATAGGTCCCAATACTTCTTGCGCGCAACGTAGGGGTCATGGGGGTGTGTGAACGAAACCGTGAGACACCAAGGACGTTCGTCATGGCCGCGCGATAGGTCATACAATTTGCGGGTCGCGTTATAGGCGACCTCGTCATCGTATTCCATTTGGTTGGTGATTTCGGCGACACCAGCGCCAGTAACCGACCCCATGTTGTGGTACCACCAATCGATCCGTTCGCCTGGTTTGCGATAATCCGGCGTCCATCCAAAATCGGGCGGGTAGATGTCCGTGGTCAGGCGTTCTTCGAACCCGTGCAGCTGATCCGGACCAACAAAATGCATCTTACCCGACAGACAGGTCTGATACCCAGCGCGGCGCAGATGGTGCGCATAAGTTGGTATGGACGACGCAAATTCTGATGCATTATCATAAACTTGCGTCCGCGACGGCAACTGTCCAGACATGAATGACGCCCGCCCGGGTGCGCACAAGGGTGACGCGGTATAGGCATTCTTGAAACGGGTCGACTTTGCCGCAAGCTTTTTCAAATTCGGCGCATGCAGCCAGTCCGCCGGACCATCTGGGAACAGCGTACCGTTCAATTGGTCGACCATGATGATAAGAATATTTGGCTTTCTCATGTGTTTACTCCGGTCAATCGATCAAGGGCGCGCAGGACAGTGGAATGCGCTGTGTTGGGGTCGGTGCTTCGCGACAGAGCTGCCCGTAAATAGAGCCCGTCAATTAGTGCTGCGAGGGTTGTCGCATCCTCAACTGGTGTCGATGACAATGACCGAAGCGCGTGTGTCAGGTTGGCTTGTAAACGTCGTTGATACAGCCGCAAAAGGCGATGCATATCAGGCTGGGTTGTCGCCTGCGAATACAGCGTCATCCACGCACAAACAGTCGCCGGATCAAAACATGACGGGGCAAAAGACGCGGAAATCAGGGCTTCTGCACGCTCGCGCGGCGTTGATGCATCACGTAAACGATCGCGCACCTCGACGCCAAAGTCGCGTAAGATGGCAAGCATCGCAGCAAGGAAAATCTGATCTTTACCGCCAAAATAATGATGCGCGAGCGCCGAAGACATGCCTGCACTTTTAGCGATCTGACTTACGGTAACATCAAGCGATCCCTGCTCGCCGATACAATCGATCGTCGCTTTAACCAAAGCCGCGCGGCGTATAGGTTCCATCCCAAGCTTTGGCATAACGTCCTCATAAACTGTTGCCAAATGACTTAAATCGTTCTTTATTGACTCGTCAATCAACAAAAAAGACACTCAGGGAGAGTATCATGAAATCTACCATCTCAATTCTTGCAATCTGCGCTGCAACAACAGCATCCGCAGACTGTGGCCTTGTTACGTTTTCCGATGTTGGCTGGACAGACATCACAGCAACAACCGCAGCCACGACCGTTGTTCTGGGCGCGCTCGGCTATGAGACCGACATCAAAGTTCTTTCCGTTCCAGTGACTTACACATCCCTTGCAGAAGGCGACGTTGACGTATTCTTGGGCAACTGGATGCCAACAATGGAAGGCGACATTGCGGCCTACCGTGAGGCCGGCACTGTCGACACCGTCCGCGCGAACCTTGAAGGCGCGAAATACACACTCGCCACAAACGCAGCTGGTGCAGCACTTGGCATCACATCTTTCGACGCGATTGCTGCGAATGCAGATGCGCTCGACGGCAAAATTTACGGCATCGAGGCTGGCAACGACGGCAACCGTCTGATCATGGACATGATCGCCGACAACGCATTTGGCCTCGGCGACGCTGATGTCGAAGTTGTCGAGTCCTCTGAGGCAGGCATGCTAGCACAGGTTGGCCGTTCTGATGATCGCGACGAGCCTGTTGTCTTCCTCGGTTGGGAACCACACCCGATGAACGCAAACTACGACATGACCTACCTTGAAGGTGGCGATGACTGGTTCGGCCCTGACCTTGGCGGCGCGACTGTGTTCACGAACACGACTGCTGGTTACGTCGATGCCTGCCCGAATGTGGGTAAGCTTTTGACAAACCTAGAGTTCACGCTGGCCATGGAAAACGAAATCATGGGCGCAATCCTGAACGATGGAACTGACCCGAACGAAGCTGCAACAGCATGGATGGCCGACAACACGGACGTCGTAATGGGTTGGCTTGACGGTGTGACGACGATGGATGGCGGCGATGCTGCTGAAGCCGTCAAAGCCGCACTGGGCATGTAAGAGACTGATAAGGGCCGCTGAAACCAAGCGGCCCTTTTTCTATTTGGGGGAACGGAATGAGTATTTTTCAAAGCATCGGGAATGGGATCGTCGCATTTCTAAATGGCATTCTATGGTGCCTCACGGCGCTATGGGATTTCGCATTTTGGCTCGTCCCTGCCCTCATTTGGTTCGTCACATGGCTGCCGCAACGCTTACTTGGCCTTACGGACGAGAAACTTCCCGTCGGCGTCACAGCCCGTGCGGGGTTCGATTATGTCAAAGACGGCGCGGCCCCCTTTTTGGACGGATTTTCCGACCTAACCGAAGCCTTCATCGAATTCCTTCTGGCGCTATTGTTGCGCCCACCAGGGGTGAACTGGCTCGGCGGGCGCGGATTTGAGCCCTATATCTCAGGCTGGACCGAAGACACCCACGCCTTTCTGATCGTCGCGCTTTTCGCGCTTCTCGCCTACATCCTGCACCGCAAAATTACTGTGACGCTTCTGATCATCGTCGGCTTCTTATTCATCATCGACCAAGGCTACTTTGAAGAAACTGCTGAAAGCCTCAGCCTCGTGCTGTCTGCCTGCGTCGTTTGTATGTCTATCGGCGTGCCTATCGGCATCGCTGTGGCGCACCGCCCGCGTCTTTACGCATGGATGCGTCCCGTGCTGGACTTGATGCAAACGCTGCCAACCTTCGTTTACCTCATCCCCGCGATCGTGTTCTTCGGTATCGGCATGGTACCCGGATTGATCGCCACTGTGATCTTCGTATTGCCCGCGCCGATCCGCCTGACCCAGCTTGGGATTTCCTCAACACCCAATGAGCTGCTGGAAGCCGCCGACGCGTTCGGTGCGACGAAACGGCAAAAGCTGTTCAAAGTGGAATTGCCATCAGCCCTGCCCCAGATCATGGCCGGATTGAACCAAACCATCATGCTGTCCCTGTCCATGGTCGTCATCGCAGCACTTGTCGGTGCCGATGGCCTCGGCGTGCCCGTTGTGCGCGCGTTGAACACTGTTGATACAGCGAAAGGGTTCGAAAGCGGGCTCATCATCGTGGTGGTCGCCATCATGCTCGACCGGTTGCTGCGCATAGGAGCGAAACGATGAAAGCTGTTGAATTCAAAGACGTTTCGATTGTGTTTGGTGACAAACCGGAAAGCGCATTGCCTCTGATGGACAAAGGCGGCGAGCGCGCCGAAATTCAGAAAGCCACAGGGCAGGTTTTAGGCGTACATAACTGTTCGCTCGACGTGGATGCTGGGGAAATTCTGGTGCTGATGGGCCTGTCTGGGTCTGGAAAGTCCACGTTATTGCGCGCCGTGAATGGATTGAACCCTGTGGTGCGTGGCGGCGTCGTTGTGCACGATGGTGACTGGGCTTGCGAAGTCGGCACCGCCCCCGCCAAAGACCTGCGCAAGCTGCGTCGCGAATGTGTCTCGATGGTATTTCAACAATTTGGCCTGCTGCCGTGGCGCACTGTGCGCGATAATGTGGGGCTTGGCCTCGAACTTGGCGGGATGAGCAAGGCTGACAAGACGCGTAAGGTAGACGAGCAACTTGAACTCGTCGGCCTTGCGGATCGCGCGACTGCGCTGGTTGGGGAACTTTCAGGCGGCATGCAGCAACGTGTTGGCCTCGCCCGTGCATTCGTAACCGACGCCCCGATTTTGCTGATGGATGAACCGTTTTCGGCACTTGATCCATTGATCCGCACGCGCCTTCAGGATGAATTGCTTGACCTGCAACAACGCCTGAATCGCACTATCATTTTCGTAAGCCACGATCTGGATGAAGCGTTTAAAATCGGCAATCGCATTGCGATCATGGAAGGTGGGCGCATCGTGCAATGCGGCACCCCACGTGAAATCTTTAGCCGGCCCGCAAACGGGTATGTTGCGGACTTCGTAGCCAATATGAATCCGCTTGGCGTGTTGTGCGCGCGTGATGTCATGATTGATGGTTCTGGCGGCCATAAGGTCGACGCCGAAACGCCAGTTTCCCAAGTTATTGACGATCTCTGTGAATTTGGCGCGTTGACCGTCACGGAAAACGGCAAGGCATTGGGTCAAATCACGCAACGCAGCGTGCTGGCGCGGATCAGCCCAAAGGACGCAGGTTCGTAAAACCCGACTTGCGTGTTCCAGCAGGATCAGACCATCCTTACAAAGTATTTCCTAAGGATAATTCTAGATGTTGCCATTTACCCGCCCCGCTTTGTTCGCCGCTGCCCTTACGGTTTTGTCTGCTTGTCAGTTAGAAACTGGCGGAGCGCCGCAATCCTTTGAGGAAATGCAGGCTGAACGTCTGGTCGCAACCCAAGCCAAAGTTCAAAGCTGCCGCGACAGTGTCTGCGGGCGACTGAACCTCGATTCCGGATACCTTGAGGATTACGCACAGGTTGCCGAACTGGACCACGTCACTGCATTCATGGCCAGCTTCACAGATTTCAGTGACCTTGCTGACATTGCTTCTATGGTTCAGCTCGATGAGCTGCATATCGGGCGGACGCAGGTCACCGACCTCAGTGGGCTTTCCAATTTCCCCAATCTGACACTGCTTCATGCGCAAGACTTACGGGTGCAGGATTACGACGAAATCGCCCAGTTGCGAGGGCTACAAGAACTCGCACTCGGCGGGTCCGAAGTTGGGGACATGATATTCGTCAGCAAGCTCACGGCGCTGCAATCCCTAAACCTCAGCCGCGCTGAGGTTAGTAGCCTTGAGGCGTTGCGCCGCCATCCGTCCTTAGAAAAGCTTGATCTCGACTTGTCGACTGAGGCTGATTTTTCACCTCTCTTGACCATCCCGGGTCTAAAGGAAATATTCATCACGCCTTGGTCGTTGTCTGAAGAACAGCAAGCCGTGATCGACACATTAGAAGCCAAAGGCGTAACCGTGATGCGAGAGGTCGCTGTGATCGTTTGCTAACCGCTGAGTTCAGCCCGCGCCGCTATGTTTTCAGCGGCTTGCGTCAAATCATGCACCAACGTTCCCGCCATTGACCGCATCACCATGACCTCGAAACTTTGGGCACCTAACCGTGTGATGCCACCTGTCATATGATTGATCAGTGTCCGCGCTGTGTGGCCGCGTTTAAACTCGCTTGCGCGCAGATCTATCGGTGTCAGCCGCGCAAGAACGGCTGACGCATCGGCACCGTTTATCTGTACGATCGCCCAAGCGTCTGAGTGATCAACGCAAGCGGCCTCTGCCAAATCAGGGCACTCCGCCCCGATCAAAAGCGCCTGCTCCTTGCCACACCACAACACGCGCGGGCTGGTCCCAACGCTTCGGTTTGGCGCTGGAAAACCCAAACCGATGGCAGTCTTCAATGCCGCTGACACCGTCTTTTGTTGCCCCTTATGGGGCGCGATTAGCGTTACTGGCCCAGCATCGACTTCCGTCAATGAAACTGTGCCAATCGTTTTTGGCAGCAGTCCAAAACAGGCTGTTTGAGCGATCAAGTTAACCACGGGCTAGGCCCCCTTCAGGATCAAAGAAGACAGGATGGCACACCTCGCACAATACGTGATTGTTGCGTACGTGATCGACCAACATAATGCGTTCACCGTAACGGTTTGGCCCGTCTTTCAAAAAGCCCATGCCGATGTCGTGCCCCAAGGTCGGTGAATGACAGACCGAACTTACATACCCTTGATCGTTCTCGCTCACGGCATCGGCCCCCTCGACGAACAAATGCGCACCCGCGGTCAATCTTCCATCATTTTCAACAGGTTTCAGCCCAACAAGCTGTTCTCTCTCTGGGTCAAGAAGCCCCTCACGGCGCGACATGGCATTGCCAATGCAGTCTTTCTTCTGGCTCACCATACGGTCAAACCCGATATCAAACGCAGTCACACGGCCATGGATTTCCGCATGCGTGATGAAGCCCTTTTCGATACGCAGCACGTTCAACGCTTCCATCCCGTACAACCCGCCACCCATGGCCTCAGCCTGCGCTGTAAGCAATCCAAACAGCGACGCACCAAAGCGCGCAGGTACGGCGATTTCATAGGCATGTTCGCCCGAGAACGAGATGCGGAACAGGCGCCCCTTCACCCCAGCCACGTTGACATCACCGCAGGCCATAAACGGCCAGCTTTCGTTGTCGATTTCCATATCGAGGATCGAGTTCAACAGCGCACGCGATTTCGGTCCAGCAACAGCGAACTGCGCCCATTGTTCCGTAACAGAGGCAAAGCGCACATCAAGATCAGGACGCAGCGCTTGGCTCACCCAATCGAGGTGTTTCATCACCTGCCCCGCAGCGGCAGTCGTCGTTGTCATTACATAATGATCTGGCCCCAGTCGCGCCGTGGTGCCATCGTCCATGACATGCCCATCTTCACGCAGCATTAAGCCATAACGCACACGGTTTTCTTTCAGGCTAGAGAACGTGTTACAGTACACGAAATCAAGGAACTCAGCGGCGTCGGGCCCCTGAATGTCGATTTTCCCCAAAGTGGAGACATCGCAAACACCAACATGGTTACGCACCATGTTTACTTCGCGATTGCAGGCCTCAAGCCATGTGGTTTCGTTGGGTTTCGGAAAATAACTGGCACGATACCAAAGGCCAACCTCGATCATTGGCGCATTGCGATCGACGCTCGCGATATGGGACGTCAGGTGGCGTTCCGGGGCAAAGCCGTGACCTTGCGACCCAGCACCCATCGCCGCGATTGAGACCGGCACATAGGGGGGGCGGAAGGTGGTCGTGCCCGTCTCAGGAATGCCGCGCCCGGTCGCATCAGCCAGCACCGCGAGGGCGGCCACGTTGGAGTTTTTACCCTGATCCGTGGCCATGCCCTGCGTCGTATAGCGTTTCATATGCTCAACGCTGCGGAAGTTCTCTTGCGCTGCCAAACGCACATCTTTCACATGCACATCGTTCTGAAAATCAAGCCATTTTCGACCCTTACCGTCCACCTGCCAGAGTTCTTCGATGTTGTAGGCATCGTCCTCAGCGGATGGAGTGGCGACTTTTGGGGCGGGTAGATCAAGCGTCTTTATAGTCGCTTTCGCGACCGCGATCCCATCTTTCAGGCAGCCCAGCGTTGAGAACTTTCCACGTGCAGCACCCGCGACAGCCATGTCTGGAATTGACCCATCGGTCGGCACGAAACTTAGAATGTCCTCGGACCACGTTGGCCGCCCATTCATATGACAGGTTAGATGAACCGACGGGTTCCAACCACCTGACATCGCAAGGCAATCTGTTTCAATTTCATGGGTGCCATGTGCGTCTTGAACGGTGATGCTTTGCAAACCATGCCGCCCTTTAGTGGCAATAACCTGCGCGCCTGTGTACAGTGGGTAGTCCCCGTGTGATTGCGCGTCTTCACGGCTGTCGATAACACCTGCAACACGCACACCCGCGTCGATCAAATCCACTGCAGTGCGGTGTGCGTCATCATTGTTGGCGAAGATCGTGATATCCTTACCAGCTGCGACGCCCCAACGGTTCAGATAGGCTCGCACAGCAGAGGCGAGCATGATGCCGGGGCGGTCATTGTTGGGAAACGCGACGGGGCGTTCAAGCGCACCGGCACACAGGATCGAACGTTTGGCTATGATGCGCCAAAAGCATTCACGCGGCGCGCTAAGGGGCGCGTTTTGCTCGCTCACCTGCTCGAGTGCGCCAAACGTGCCTTGGTCATATGCGCCTGTCACCGTCGTGCGCGGCATCAGGCGCACGTTGTCCATCTTCGACAGCGTCGCCAGTTGCGCTGCGGCCCAATCTGGTCCTGATTGTCCGTCGATCTCACCTGTTTCAGCTAACAAACGTCCACCCATTTGGGTGTCTTCATCCGCCAAGATAACGTCAGCACCAGCCTTTGCCGCTGTAAGCGCCGCCATGATACCCGCAGGCCCAGCGCCAATGATCAGGACGTCGCAATGGGCGAATGCTTTCTCGTATGTTTCCTCAACCGCGTCCCCTGACAGCGCCCCAAGACCCGCAGCGCGGCGGATAATCGGTTCATACAGTTTTTCCCAAAACGCCTTGGGCCACATGAAGGTTTTATAATAAAATCCAGCACTTAAGAACGGCGACGCCAGATCATTCACCGCCATTGCATCGTGTTTCAGCGACGGCCAAGCGTTTTGGCTGTGCACCGAAAGCCCGTCATATAGTGATTGCGTTGTCGCACGAATGTTAGGATCTTGCCGCGCACCCTGCCCGATCGTGACCAACGCATTTGGCTCCTCCGATCCTGCCGTAAGCACACCGCGCGGGCGGTGGTATTTAAACGAGCGCCCCACCAGACGCACACCATTGGCCAACAACGCGGCCGCAAGCGTATCGCCTTCGCGGCCTGTGTATGGCGTACCATCGAAAGTGAAAGACAGTGTTGCGCCGTTTTGGTGCAATCCCTTACCTGCGATCCTCATGTCGACTTCTCCGCCAGAACCGAGCCAGAAACTTCATGTGTCACCGTATTGCGCGTCACAACGATCCACGCGCCGCATCCTGCCTCATGGTGCCACAAGTCGCGGGTCTCGCCCGCTGGGTTTTCGCGAAAGTGGAGGTAATTGTTCCAAGCTTGCGGATCAGCATCACGTGCTGGGCGATCCAACATCCCAGCGTGACCTTGATAATAGAACTCACGGCGATCACGGTCACCACAGATGGGGCATGGTAGGCGCATCGTTTAATACATCCCTTCACAAGATCCGGCAGAGGCCGCATTTAGACGATAAACTGTGGATTGCCCTGTCCCTTCTCTAAGGGATGAGGACGCCAAGTGATCAGCCGAATAAGTACGCGTAAAATATCCGACCTCGGGAATCGTGTTCGCCAGCGAAACACTGCTCGACAGACTGACAAGTGCGGCAAGGGCTAATTTGCGTTTCATTCGAATACCTTAATGTAAATTATGTTGAGAGCCGGTGCCCTCTTCATCCATCAACCCAGCGCCCGTGCGGAACCGATCAAGACGGTAACGGGCAGCGGGGGCATGGTGTTCACCTTTGGCAATCAAGTGCGCGTAGCTAAAACCCGACCCCGGAACAGCCTTAAAACCGCCATAACACCACCCGCAATTCAGGAAGAGACCCTCAGTTTGGGTTCTGTCGATAATAGGCGAGCCATCGGGCGACATATCCATGATGCCCCCCCAACTGCGCAATACGCGGGCCTTACCAATAGATGGCATCAACGTCATCGCGGCATCCATCACGTGTTCTTTCATGGGAAGATTTCCACGTGCCGCGTAGGACGCATAGAAATCAAGATCGCCGCCAAACACCAAGCCACCCTTGTCAGACTGGCTAATATAAAAATGGCCCATGCCAAAGCTGATCACACCCGGCATAATCGGCTTAAGCCCCTCAGACACAAAAGCCTGCAGAACATGGCTTTCAATTGGCAGGCGCATGCCCGCCATTTGCGCAACTTGGCTTGAGCGCCCCGCCACAACAATTGCCACCTTTTTGGCGCGGATCGCCCCTCGGCTGGTTTGCACACCGCGCACTACGCCGCCTTCAACATCAATGCCCGTAACTTCACAGTTCTGGATAAGATCAACGCCGCGCTGGTCCGCCCCGCGTGCATAGCCCCACGCGACAGCATCATGGCGGGCAGTACCGCCGCGACGATGCATCAAACCGCCATAAATCGGGAAGCGTACGTTATCGAAATCAATCATCGGTGCTTCGGCACGCACCTGTTCCGGCGTTAGCAGTTCCGCATCATCGCCTTGGTTAACCATCGCATTCGCGCGTCGCGCGAACATGTCGCGTTGGCCATCGGAATGACACAGGTTCATCACCCCGCGTTGGGACATCATGGTGTTGTAGTTTAGGTCTTGCTCCATCCCTTCCCACAGCTTGAGGGAATGGGAATAAAATTCTGAGTTGCCTGGCAGCAGATAGTTGGCGCGTACAATTGTTGTATTGCGCCCAACGTTGCCACCGCCAAGGTATCCTTTTTCAAGGACCGCAACATTGGTGATGCCATGTTCTTTGGCCAAGTAGTACGCCGTGGACAGCCCGTGACCGCCGCCGCCGATGATGATCACATCATACTCGGGTTTGGGGTCGGGATTGCGCCAGACGGGCTTCCACCCTTTTTGGCCAAACAAACCTTCTTTGATTACTTTAAAGCCTGAATAGCCCATGCCGCCCTCTTGACCGATCCCGTCAAGACAACCCTACGGCAGTCCGCCCTGCTTGCAACGCACATTTCGACATATACCGGACCACCAGCGACCTCGGTGAACATAAGCCCACCGAGGGAGAAATGTTATAGCCCCTTCGCTTTATAGCTTGCGGCAACTTTTTCGATCGAAACGAGGTAAGCAGACGTACGTAAGTCATGTACATCTTCGCGCGCATGCCAAACCTCTCGCATGGACTGGTAGGCCGTGCGCATCGTGTCATCGAGGCCGGAACGCACCAATTCAAGCTCACCCGCACCGCGCAGATACTTGGATTTGAAATTCGGTGTCATCGACCATTGATCGCCCAAATGTTCAGACAAACGCTGCAGCTCTCCGACGATCAATTCATGGCGCGCCTCTTCTTGGCGTCGTTGCATGCGACCAAAGCGGATGTGACTAAGGTTTTTGACCCATTCGAAATACGAAACGGTCACACCACCCGCGTTGGCATACATATCGGGAATGATAACGGTGCCCTTCTCGCGCAGGATGTCATCGGCACCCGCGGTAATCGGGCCATTCGCAGCCTCAATAATGAGGGGCGCATTGATATTAGCCGCGTTACTAAGGTTAATCACACCTTCAAGCGCGGCGGGGATCAGGATATCGCACTCTTGCTCAAGCACGGCAGTGCCGTTTTCGACATACGTGGCGTTCGGGTAATCTTTGACGCCACCATGTTTTGCAATCCAGTCGCGGACACCTTCAACGTCCAGACCACTGTCATCCGTCAGCGCACCATCACGTTCGATAATGCCAGTGACGATGCATCCATCCTCTTCCTTAAGGAATGAAGCGGCGTGATATCCCACGTTGCCAAGGCCTTGCACGACCACACGCTTGCCATCCAGTGTCCCGCTCAACCCCGCGATTTTGACATCTTCCGCGTGGCGGAAAAATTCTTGCAGCGCGTATTGCACACCGCGCCCTGTTGCTTCGACACGGCCTTGAATACCGCCCGCGTGGGTTGGCTTACCGGTTACGCAGGCTGCCGCATTAATATCTGTGGTGTTCATGCGGCGGTATTGGTCCGCGATCCAGGCCATTTCACGTTCACCCGTTCCCATATCCGGTGCGGGGACGTTTTGGGACGGATGGATCAAATCGCGCTTCGCTAATTCGTACGCGAAACGGCGGGTGATCTGCTCAAGCTCGTCTTCTTCCCACATGCGTGGATCAATACACAACCCGCCTTTGGACCCACCAAACGGCGTTTCCACGAGGGCACACTTATAGGTCATAAGCGCCGCCAGTGCCTCAACCTCGTTTTGGTTAACGCCAAGCGAGTACCGAATACCACCTTTTACTGGTTCCATATGTTCGGAATGAACTGACCGGTACCCAGTGAACGTTTCAATTTTGCCGCGCAATCGCACCCCAAATCGAACCGTATAGGTGGCATTGCAAACGCGAATTTTCTCTTCCAAACCGGGCGGCAGATCCATCAAAGCAACCGCGCGGTTAAACATGATATCAACGCTGTCACGGAAGGATGGCTCTTTTATAACTGGGTTTGAAGTGTTCATTGGTCGGTCCTCTCAAAACTAATTCCAGCCCCTCCTAAACGACAGACTTTGCCGATTTATTAAGGGGCGAACATTGTTAATCACTCCGAGTTAACCATGATTCGACGCAACCGTGTCAGATAGTTTTGCCAGATTCACGAAAAAGGCCTAACCACAGCATCCTGATTAATGTGGCGCAATCTTCCCGCAGGCGCTTGGAAAGCCGGTTATTGTCCTCTCCTACACAACAATTCCCAAGGTGCGGCGTGTTTGTCGCGAAAAGGACGGGTGGTGAACACTTTCCCGCCCAATTTCGCCCTAATTTCGCCACCCCCAAATGTTTTAAGCACGATCGAGAGTAAGGCTGAGTCCGTTCGCGATTATAACACGCGAATTGCCGAGGAAGGTTAATATGACACTGAAGATGAAAAACTTGCGGTCCGAAAACACGTCCCCACGGGACCTCTTTCGGATGTTGCGTCGTGACGAAGATGGGTCGATTATCATCTTCTCCCTCATGATGTTTGTCTTGATCTTGTGGTTCGGTGGCATGGCTGTCGACTTGATGCGCTTCGAAACAACGCGCACTAAGCTACAAGGTACCTTAGACCGCGCCGTGCTTGCAGCAGCTGATCTTGACCAAACCTTGCCGCCTGCAGAAGTTTGCGCTGATTACTTCGAAAAAGCGGGAATGTCCCAATTCCTCGACACATGTATCGTTGATCAAGGCATCAACTACCGGGTCGTCACCGCCGTTGCAGACGCAGAAATGCCGCTCTTCTTTTATGACTTGCCTTCGGTCTTCTCTTCTCCGTTCACAGCTGAGCTTTCGTCGCTTACAGTTTCCGGCACATCGACTGCCGAAGAGCGTGTAACAGATGTTGAAGTTTCACTTATCTTGGACGTCTCCGGTTCCATGAATCGCAACAGACGTATTCAAAACCTTCGCCCAGCTGCGCGTGATTTTGTAACCACCGTTCTCTCGAACAACACCAACGCACCACAAGGCCTGATCACGATCTCGATCGTGCCTTATTCTGCTGTTGTTAACCCAGGTACGCTCATTGAGCCGCACCTGAACATCAACCGTAGCCATGAGTATTCTTCTTGCTTGCTATTTGATGATGATGAGTTCGATACGACTGCGCTGAATCTTTCCGCTACATATGATCACGTTTCGCACTTTGACCCTGATTGGTACTACGCCTCCGATTCCGCATCTGAGGGCGCAAACCCAATCAAGTACCCTTGGTGCCACACGGGCGACCACAATGCGATCGTGCCACTGACGACTGACGAAACCGTACTTCACGACGCGATTGATGACCTAACGCCATATGGCAACACCGCGATTGATATGGGTGTTAAGTGGGGCGTCGCCCTTCTTGACCCAAGCACACGTTCGATCATTTCAAGCCTTGCGGGTCAGTCCGGTTCTGGCGTTCCAGCGATTGCATCAAACCGCCCCGAGGACTTCGGGCAGTCTGACATCCTAAAAGTACTCGTTCTTATGACGGATGGCACGAACACCTACCAGTATGACATGGAACCCGAATTTAAGTGGGAATTGTCGCGTCTCTGGTTCGATCGTTCACCGGTTTCTGGTTCCGGTCCGCTACTCGCAATTGGAGACGTTGAATTCAACCGTACGTCTGTCCAATATCGGGGTAAAGACACAGCAAACCGCTGGGATGACCTTTTTTACTGGAACGGTGCTGGTTGGTCTTCACGTAGCCAACAATACCCGCGTGGATTTGACGACCGCGACCACTATCTGAATTCAGGCACAATTGCTGAATTTGAGGGCACCACAGGTTCCGGTACAATGTATGAAAACGACGTTTACAATGCCAGCTGGCCTGACATGTTGGCGACCCGTGTCTACAACGAAATCGACAGCGACTGGATGTGGCGCGCTTATAACCACGGCTACCTTTCGTACAACGATTACCGAGAAGTCGAATGGGGGCTTGATAAGTACATCGTCACGGCTTCGGAAGCAGATGATCGTTTGTCAGATATCTGTGAGACAGCACGCGACCAAGGAGTCGTGATCTACACAGTTGCATTCGAAGCACCATCCGGCGGTCAAGCCGCCCTACGCGACTGCGCAAGCACGCCAAGCCACTACTTTGATGTGGAAGGCTCAGATATTTCTGACGCATTCGCCGCGATCGCTACGAACATTCGCAACTTGAAGTTGACCCAGTAAGGAAACCGGAATGATTACCGCAATCAAATCCCTCGCGCGTTTCTTGCGTTTGTTCCGCAAGGAAGAGGACGGCAGTGAATCGTTGGAACTCGCGCTGGTGTTCCTTCCTTTCATCATGATCCCAGTTTCTGGCTTTGAGTTGGGGTTGCTCATGACGCGTCATGTGATGGTCGAGCGTGGCTTGACGATGGCTGTTCGTGAAGTGTCTTTGAACACCGGCATTCCATTAACCGACACCCAAGTGAAAACAATGATCTGCAACTCAGCGGGAATTATTCCGAACTGCATGACCAACTTGCGCCTTGAGATGCGTAATATCGATCTGCGCCACACGGGTTCAACCGCGACAAACGAAATCCCGCGCACGGCGTCGTGCACCGATCTGGAAAGTCCAGATCAAGCCCCGCGTAACTACACAAATGGTCAAGCGAACGAACTAATGATCATACGGGCCTGCGGCTTGTTTTCACCGATGTTACCTGAATTTGGGTTGGGTTACTTTCTGTCCCGCATCCGTAGCGACGGCAACTATCCACTCGTGTCGACATCGGCCTTTGTGATGGAGCCTGTATAAATGCTGAAACTCATCAAGTCCAAATTCCGCCGTTTCCGGCGTGAAGAAGAAGGCGCTATGGTTGTCGAAGCGATGATCATGTTCCCGACACTGTTTGCCTGCGTGATCGCGACGTTCGTTTTCTTTGACGCATTTCGCAACCAATCCATCAACCTGAAAGCGGCCTACACGATTTCCGATGCGCTAAGCCGTGAAGATCGAGGCATTACCAACACGTTCGTCACCAACACTTGGCGTGTCCACCGCTTTCTTACCAACTCTGAAGCTCTGACGAAGTTGCGCGTGACACTCGTCAAATACGTTGATGAAACGGATGATAGCATCGACAATGGTGAACATATTTCGGTTTGGTCAGTTGAGAAAGGTGGTGCGGGCGTACTCACAGACGCTGATGTGCAATTGATGAATGCAAATAACGAAATCCCAACTATGCCTCACGGTGAAACACTGATCCTCGTTCAAACTTGGGTCGACTATGAGCCAAACTTCAGCATTGGCCTTGGGGCATTCACCTTCGAGAACACCATATTCACCCGTCCACGTGCTGCGGCGAATGGTGTTTGCTACGACCACAATGGCATCCCGGACGGCGATGACATTTGTCCAGTCGGCGGTGCTTAACCCTGTACTCGCTTTGCGACGATCCGCAACGCAATTTGTTCGGCCATATATTTGGCCGGACCGGACGCCGTAGCCCCCCCAACACCAACCCGCGTCGAAAACCGCCACCAAAGCCCCGGTGCCCAAACACGCGGCTGGGCGTTATGCAGGCGCAAAATAAAGCCGTTTGACGGCTTGAACGCGAATGCCCCCCTATCAATAGACTTGATATTGGCAAGTTCAGCCAAAACTTGCCCCGATGTGTCGCGCAGCTCTCGATCAGTTAATACCAGCCCAAGCAATGTCGCGCGGCGCAACCTCTCCGCGACGACTAGCGCACCCGCGCCAAGCAAAATCAAGAAGATCTGCCATCCAAATGCGGGCGGTTCCATAAACGCCAGCAAGATCAGCATGGCCCCTAGAACGAAAACCGCCCCATAGGCGAAAAGCCTGCGCAGTGGCGACGCTTGTAGAGTGGCGATAACTTCGTCTTCTTTGGCGTTTTTCATGTCAGCCCCATTGTTTGGGCTTTCCTCTAGCCAACAAAGAGAGACATGAAAAGCGCCTAGCGGGGCGGGGTTACTTCATATCCGGGTTCTTCTGGTTCATCATCGACGATTTCTGCCGGAAATCCGGGGGCCGTAATATCCAACCCTGTGGCTTCCTCCAACCGCTTGATGATGTCATCGGATTGGGCATCAAACCCGTATCGATCAATACCTTCTTCAAAGATTTTCACCATCATCGGGCTGAATTCCAAAGGCACATCATTGTCTTCGGCAATCTGCTGAAACAGCCCGATATCCTTTTTAACAAGCCCCATCGAAAAACCGATATCGCGGCTACCATTCAAAATGACTTGGCTTTCGGTTTCATGTACAAACGACGTTCCGCTTGAAATCTTGATCGCTTCATAAGTGGTCGCAAGGTCCATTCCGGCGGCCTTCATCGTGACCATCGCTTCACACACCGTCAGCAAGTTCGCCGTCGCCAGGTAGTTCGTCATCACCTTTAGCGTGCTGGCCGTGCCAATGTCGCCTGTGTGCAACACCCGCCGCCCCAACGTGGTCAAAATCGGAAGGACCTTTTCAAACGTGGCGCGGTCACACCCAGCAAAAATCGAAATGTTGCCTGTATCTGCACGGTGACAACCACCAGAAACCGGACAATCCACAGCAAAACCACCGCGTTCAGTGACTGCTGCGGCATGACGCTTGAGTTCTTCGGCATCTGTTGTCGACATTTCCAACCAGATTTTGCCAGTCGTAACACTCGGTATCATCGCCTCAACTACGGCAGCACAGGCTTTGGGGGATGGAAGGCACGTGATCACCACATCACACTCATCCATCAATTGCGCTGGCGATCCGCCGTCCCGCGCGCCGCGTGCCACAAATCCAGCCACGGCCTCGGCGTCTAAGTCGTGCACCGACAAATCAAACCCATTGCGCAACACAGACCCTGCCAATTTTCCACCAACGGACCCAAGCCCTACAAATCCAACTTTCATACATCTCTCCTGTTTGGAAAAACCTCGCCGTATGCATCCGACACGTCTATTTCATTCGCGACAGGTCTTGCTTTTGTTTCGCAAATATCCCCGCCGGAGGCTCCAACACATCCCAATTGCACAGCATTCCTTGCTGACCACGCGACCTGCATCTATGGTCGCGGCAACTCCGAATGGACACAAATCATGCGCTTCGCCCTCGCCCTTTTTGCTCTGCTTACTGCATTGCCATCTTGCACCGAATTTCCGGAGCTTGATTCAACTGTGCCATCAGAAATTGCCAACGCCCCCTACCCTGAACTTGTGCCGCTCGCGCCACTCCTTGCGCAGGCAAACACAAGTACCGGCGAGGCAGAAATCGCCAATACAAACATCGATTCCCGCCTTTCCAACTTGCGCGCACGCGCTGCACGTTTGCGCGGGCCTGTCATTCCAGCCGCGATACGGGCACGCATGTTGCGCGGCGTGCGTTGAAGTCCTCCTGCCAACGCGCTAACACCCGCCTAAATCTAATCTAAGGACTATCCCTCATGACTACGCCCCTTCGTCTCGGCATTGCTGGCCTCGGAACTGTTGGTGTGGGCGTTGTCCGTATCATTCGCAAACAAGCGGACCTGCTTGAGGCCCGAACTGGTCGCAAAATCACTATCACTGCTGTTTCTGCGCGCTCCAAGGATAAAGACCGCGGCGTTTCGTTGGCGGATTATGCTTGGGAAGATGACCCAGTCGCACTGGCCAAGCGTGACGATGTCGATGTGTTCGTTGAACTGATAGGGGGCGACGAAGGCCCTGCCAAAAACGCAACCGAAGCCGCAATCAAAGCTGGCAAAGACGTCGTAACCGCCAATAAAGCCATGCTCGCCCATCATGGGCAAGAATTGGCCGAGGCCGCCGAAAAAGCGGGTTTGGTCATTCGCTATGAGGCCGCTGTCGCGGGCGGTATTCCAGTGATGAAAGCCCTGACAGAAGGTCTGGCAGGCAATGAAATCACCCGCGTTATGGGCGTGATGAACGGCACCTGTAATTACATCCTCACGCAGATGCAGGCGACCCGTCAGGGTTATAACGCCTTATTTGATGAGGCTGACAAGCTTGGCTACCTCGAAGCAGATCCTAATTTGGACGTGGGCGGCATTGATGCGGGCCACAAACTCGCGCTTTTGTCATCTGTTGCGTTCGGCACGCAGGTCGATTTCGACGCGGTTGAACTTGAAGGCATCCAAGCGATCACACTTGAAGACATCGATGCAGCGGCCGACATGGGCTTCCGCATCAAGTTGCTTGGCGTTGCACAGATGACAGGTCGCGGCCTTGAACAACGCATGTCCCCATGTCTTGTGCCAGACCAATCCCCGCTCGGCCAACTTGAGGGTGGCACCAACATGGTCGTCATTGAAGGCGACTCTGTCGGTCAAATTGTTCTACGTGGTGCCGGCGCTGGCGAAGGCCCAACGGCAAGCGCGGTCATGTCCGACGTTATCGATATTGCTCGTGGATTGCGTTTGAAAACCTTCGGGCAACCTGCAACAACGCTGCGCAAAGCACGCGCTGCAAAGGCGGCGGTGCCGGCGCCGTACTATCTACGTATGCAGTTGGTCGACAAACCTGGTGCACTCGCCAAAGTCGCCGCAGTCTTGGGCGACGCAGGCGTTTCGATTGATCGGATGCGCCAGTACGGACACCAAGACACAGAAGCGCCCGTGTTGATCGTGACCCACAAAGTGACGCGCACGGCCCTCGACGAAGCACTTGCCGCGATGGCAAAGACGTCCGTGGTTCAGGGTGATCCTGTCGCCATTCGCATCGAAGATGTTGGCTAGTTAACTTCTGCTGACCTGCTAGTGTGACGTCATGAAGCCAGACGTCGCCAACAACATTTCACTTTACCGCTGGTCACGCTTCCTGCGCAGTCTGACCTTTTGGCAGGCTGTTTGGTTCCTCTATTTCCAAGACATCTTGTCGGGCGCACAAGCGATCTTGCTTTATGTCGTGCTCGACGTGGCGGTCACGACCCTCGAAGTGCCCTCGGGCTACATGTCAGACCGCCTTGGGCGCCGAAAAGCCCTGATCGCCAGCGCTATCGTGACCCTAATTGGCGTCACACTTCTTGGTTTTGGCAGCAGCTTTGCAACTTTCGCAGCGGCGCAAATCCTTATCGGTGCAGGCAGTGCATTTTCAAGCGGCACAGACGAAGCAATGCTTTATGAAAGTCTTGCTGCAACGGGTCGTGAGGACGAAATCGAAGCGCAAGAGGTCATCGCGTGGCGCTATTCCTTTATTGGCCTCGCGCTATCGGCAGTCACAGGTGGAGCGCTTTCGTTGATTGATCCGAGCCTGCCGTTCATAGCCACGGGAGTCGCAATGGCGGGTTTGCTCTGGGTGACCTGGCGATTTGTCGAACCTCCACGCACCTCAGAAATGGCGGAAGGCGCAGAATTGCTACGACTTTCGCATTTGGGTTCTAACTTTCGCAACCCAGTCTTGTTGTGGTTCTTCACCCTAACGGTCCTGATGTATTGCTTCAGTCATTTGCCGTTTGTGTTCGGCCAGCCCTTTATCCTTGAAGCGCTAAATGATGTCGGCTTTGCCAGCAGCGCACCTTTGGTCAGTGGAATAATCACAGCGTTGATGATGGGTATTTCCGTCGCCGTTTCCTTATATGCCCTGCAACTGCGCAACCGCCTTGGCCTACCACTGCTTCTGCTCAGCGCGTTCGGTCTGCAAATCGCAATCAGCGGCGTTATGGCCCTAACTGAAAGCGCGGTAGTGCTTGTTTTTCTCCTGTTACGCATGGTGCCAGACGCCCTATCCCGCCCTTTCATCCTTGGCCGCATTCAACCGCTGTTGTCAGACGACAGCCGTGCGACATGGCTGTCCCTCAAAAGCTTTGTCGGTCGTCTGGCCTTTGCAGCAGCCCTCGCCATAGGTGCGGTTTCGACCACAGATGCCGGATTGATGCCCTACGAAGATATTGCGCGCATCCTGACCATCGCAACCGTGATCGGGATCGCCGCACTGGCACTCCTTGCCGCCGCAGCGCGCAAAATCGCTGTTGCTTCGCCAAAAGATTCAAATTGTTAGCGCTCCCAGACTTGTGGCTTCGGTCTGCATGGCGGTAGGTCGGGATAACTCAACAAAGGATCTCCTCATGGCTTCCCTCGACTTCAACGATCGTATGCTTTCATTGGGCCTTGCCCGTGTCTCAGAGGCCGCGGCCCTTGCCAGCGCGACCTTGATCGGGCGCGGCGATGAAAAGGCCGCCGACCAAGCCGCAGTGAACGCGATGCGTGAACAGCTTAACAAATTGGACATCGAAGGCGTTGTTGTGATCGGTGAAGGCGAACGCGACGAAGCGCCGATGTTGTTCATCGGTGAAGAGGTTGGGTCTGGCAAAGGACCGGGTGTTGATATCGCGCTCGATCCACTTGAAGGCACAACGCTAACCGCCAAAGATATGCCAAACGCGTTGACAGTAATTGCCATGGGCCCGCGCGGTTCAATGTTGCATGCACCCGATGTTTACATGGATAAGCTGGCGATTGGACCGGGCTACAAGACCGGCGTTGTGACGATGGATATGTCCCCATCCGAGCGTGTTTCGGCATTGGCCGCCGCGAAGGGGTGTTCAACAGAAGACATTACAGTTTGCGTTCTGGAACGCCCTCGCCATGACGACATGATCGCGGAACTGCGCAGCACGGGTGCGGCGATCCGTCTGATCACGGATGGCGATGTTGCTGGTGTTATGCACTGTGCTGACGCGGCAACCACGGGCATTGATATGTACATGGGGTCTGGTGGTGCACCTGAGGGCGTTTTGGCCGCAGCCGCGTTGAAGTGCATGGGCGGGCAAATGTACGGCAAGCTGTTGTTCCGCAATGACGACGAACGTGGACGCGCAGCAAAGGCCGGCATTACTAACTTCGATCGCGTCTACACCCGCGATGACATGGTGACATCCGATGTGATTTTCGCCGCGACAGGCGTGACCGATGGATCCCTGTTGGCGGGCATCAAACGTGAGCCAGGGTTCCTGACTGCGGAGACAATTTTGATGCGGTCCAAAACAGGGTCTGTGCGCCGCATGAGTTATCGCAACCCTGTGTAAACCTGACGGTTTGCCCCTGCGGGGAGCGGGGGCGCACCTTCGGTGCGCAAGGAAGTGAGTATTTTTGAACCAAAGAAGTTCGGGCGTGGCGAATCCCTTTATTGGCACATATGGTGTTGAGTGATGAATGACACACCAAATAACACGCGCACATTTTTAGATGTTGAAGCGTCAGCGACGGGGCGGCGTTGGATCGGTCCAAGCAGAGAAGATGACCGTTTGGCCGAGGCCATGGTGCAAGAAACGGCAATCCCATTGCCAGTTTGCCGGACATTGGTGCGTCGTGGTGTTGAAGCGAGTGAGGCCGCCGCGTTTCTAGCGCCGACGCTTCGTGACCTTATGCCAGACCCGCGTTCAATGCGCGATATGGAGAAGGCAGCGGCGCGGATTGTTGCGGCAGCGAATTCGCGCGAACGGATCGCAATTTTTGCGGACTATGATGTAGATGGCGGGACTTCGGCTGCTTTGCTGATCGATTGGTTGCGCGGCTTCAATGTATCACCGACCTTATATGTTCCTGACCGGATTGATGAAGGCTATGGCCCCAATGATGAGGCGATGTCGGCGCTTGCCCGCGACCATGACCTGATCATTTGCGTGGATTGCGGAACGCTGTCGCACGGCCCAATTGATGCGGCTGTGGGCGCAGATGTCGTCGTGTTGGATCACCATTTGGGTGGTGAAACATTGCCACCTGCCTTGGCCGTTGTGAACCCGAACCGCCAAGACGAAACAGGCGACTTGGCGCATTTATGTGCGGCGGGCGTTGTGTTCTTGGCCTTGGTTGAGGCAAATCGGCAGCTGCGTGAAGCGGGATCGAAAACACCTGATTTGATGTCCCTGCTTGACCTTGTGGCACTTGGTACGGTGGCCGATGTTGCACCGCTGATCGGAGTAAATCGCGCGTTTGTGCGCCAAGGACTGACAGTTATGGCGCGGCGCAAACGTGCAGGGCTGGTTGCGCTGGCCGATGTTTCGCGCATGGATACTGCGCCGTCGTCTTATCACCTTGGTTTTTTGCTTGGGCCGCGGGTGAATGCGGGTGGGCGGATCGGCAAGGCGGACCTTGGTGCGCGTCTATTGGCGACAACAGATCCGCGTGAAGCCCAATCCATGGCCGCGCGCTTGGACGAATTGAACACCGAACGCCGCGACATTGAGAACCAAGTCCGCGAGATGGCGATTGAGCAAGCCGAAGAGCGCGGCACGGATGCCCCGCTGGTTTGGGCCGCTGGCGAGGGTTGGCATCCTGGTGTGGTCGGGATCGTCGCCTCGCGTTTGAAAGAATCGACCAACCGACCTGCTATTGTGATCGGATTAGATGGTGATGAAGGTAAAGGCTCTGGGCGGTCTGTTTCTGGGATTGATCTTGGGGCCGCGATCCAACGCTGTGCAGCTGAAGGACTGCTGATCAAGGGCGGCGGACACAAGATGGCGGCTGGCCTGACGGTTGCACGCGACAACGTGGATGCTGCGATGGAACGTTTGTCAGAACTTCTTGGCAAACAAGGTGCCGGCGATATTGGCCCCGCAGACTTGAAGGTGGATGGGCTGTTGATGCCAGGGGCAGCAACTGTTGATCTGATCGAAATCATCGAACAGGCGGGGCCATTTGGGGCCGGCGCCCCTGCCCCGCGCTTTGTTTTCCCGGATTGCACAATCAATTTCACCAAAGTCGTTGGCGCAAACCATTTAAAGGTGACCTTCGGCGACGGGCTAAGCGCGCGCATTGATGCAATCTGTTTTGGCGCGATGGACACGCCTTTGGGCCCTATGTTGCAGGACCACGGGGGCGCGCGCTTCCATCTGGCAGGGCGTTTGGAAATCAACACATGGCAGGGCCGCCAGCGTCCACAATTGCGCCTAGAAGACGCGGCACCTGCCACCTAAAAAATTCTGTGTTTTTTTGCGAAGTTTCTACTTGCGTGTTTCGAGAGGGTTCCCTAAATACGCCTCACCAAGCGCGGTCCCTTCGTCTATCGGTTAGGACGCCAGGTTTTCAACCTGGAAAGAGGGGTTCGATTCCCCTAGGGACTGCCATTGGTGTTTTCAACATATTGATAGTCTTCACTTTTCTAGTTAGATGCCCGACCCGGCATTCAGGTTGGACATTGTTTGCTTTGTTTCTTTGCCTGATAGCTTCGCCGCACCGCTTGCAGCCATTCTAGCGCGGATTGCGACAAAACGTATTATACAGCTAGTCTAGGACCTGAATGGGCAAGATAAGATGTGATTTCCCAATCCTTGGCACCTTGCTCTGCAAGCCACGTTGCGTCGGCTTTGCGCAATCATGGATGTTCGCACTAGAGATATTTTGACCAGCCTCAACTGCCCGCTGTTTAAACCAGTAACCAATTGCGCCAACTTTAAAGGACAGCAGGCCCTGCCTGCCGCTTCATGACAGTTTCGACATGACGCTTTTCAAATGATTTGAAATCAGGCCGCCCAACAGGCGCGGCTGGACCTGCCTTTAGTTTCTATAAACGTATTGCAAGTCATCACATTGCAGCGGCAGCCGCGGGTTCGCGATAGTCTTAAGACGCAACCATTGACCGGCCGTGAAGTGCTGGA
The DNA here is from genome assembly GCA_937969445.1 of uncultured Octadecabacter sp. GTDB lineage: Bacteria > Pseudomonadota > Alphaproteobacteria > Rhodobacterales > Rhodobacteraceae > Octadecabacter. The sequence goes on from CALBVZ010000020.1 coordinate 43,682, forward strand.
TTTCATTGAACATCGCCCTTGAGACCGTTGTATTTTTTATAAACGCCGGCCGCTCTTTTTGTTGGCTCACCGTTTGCAATCGAGATTGGAAAATTGCGGCATCTTGGGAATCCACCATGGCCGCCGAACCTCTTTGCTCCGCTTGTTTTCCGAAGTCCCGCTTTAGAAAGTGACCGATCGAAAGCCCTGGCAAAGACAGCGTTCTCGTCCAGGACGTCAGCCATGCACTTCACAAAAACACGAGGATTCACCAGTTTTCGCTCCCTACACTATTTGATTTGGATGCAAATTGGAGCTGTGACCCCATTTGGCTTCAAGTCACTTAAGAGAAGCCACACATGGTACCGCTTGCCAGCAAAACAGCTAGGGATGTGCCGAAAAGTGGGCTGTCGCCCCAGATCAAACCAATGGTGGTTCTTCTGAGGTGACCAGTTTGACCTTTATGCAGAAACAGCTACAGCACCCCGCGTTCAATTTGATCTGCTTCTATACTTTCGAACAGCGCCTTAAAGTTGCCTTCGCCAAAGCCGTCGTCGCCTTTACGCTGAATGAACTCGAAAAAGATCGGGCCGATAACCGTCTTTGAGAAAATTTGAAGCAGAATGCGCGTTTCTCCACCGCCCACAACGCCTTCACCGTCGATCATGATCCCATTCTTAACCATGCGATCTATCGGTTCTTGGTGGCCTGTGACACGCGTTTTACTGAGGTCATAATACGCCTTCGGCGGGCCTTTCATAAACCTGATCCCGCGCGCGGCAATTTCGTCGGTGGCGTCATAGATGTCACGCGCGCCGACAGCGATGTGCTGAATACCCTCACCGTTGTAGCGTTTCAGATATTCGACAATCTGGCCTGTTTCTCCGCGGTCCTCGTTAATTGGGATACGGATGCGTCCACAAGGCGACGTTAGTGCGCGGCTCAGAAGGCCCGTGAATTTGCCTTCAATGTCGAAGAACCGGATTTCTTTGAAACCGAACAGATCGCCGTAGAACCGGAACCAGATGTCCATGTTGCCCTTGTGTACGTTGTGGGTCAGATGATCGAGGTAGTAGAATCCGACACCAGTTGGATGGGTCTTGCTGACCCAATCAAATTCATCATTGTAAGGGTTCGCGTCGTAATACTGATCAATGAAATAAATCAGCGATCCGCCAATGCCTTCGATGGCTGGGACATCCATCGTTTTGTCGTTCGCTGTATAGGGCACAGCACCTTTGCTGACAGCATGGTCGAACGCGTGCTCCGCATCCACGACCCGCCACGCCATTGATGGCGCACAGGGTCCGTGTTCTTCAACAAATCGTCGCGCATGGCTGTTTGGTTCATTGTTTAAGACGTAGGTGATGTCGCCTTGTTGCCAAAGCTGGATGTCTTTGGTTTTGTGGGTCGCTGTGTGGACGTATCCCATTTTGGTAAAAAGCACGCGAAGCTCATCCGGTTCAGGGTGCGAAAATTCTACGAATTCAAACCCGTCAGTGCCGGCAGGGTTTTCCTCTGACAAAGTTGATTTGGGTGCATCGTGGGGGAAAGGGCCCATCTTCGTTCTCCTCGTTTTCTCAAGTTTAGCCGATACATCGCGCAATAGGTGCGCAAAAATGGCTGCTCATACCCCAATTATTGCGTATCAATTGCAAAGTTGTAGAAATTGACGCAATATCCACGCATGGCACACCTTGATTCGAAAGACATCCAACTCTTGGCGCTCTTGCAACAGGACAGTCAGGTTTCGGCGATCGAGCTGTCTGACAGACTTGGAATGTCTGCCTCCCAGATCGGTCGGAGGCGTCAAAAGCTCGAGGCTGACGGATACATTGATGGATATCCGTGCAGGCTTAACGCACAGATGTTAGGACTGAACGTTCAAGCCTTCATTCAGGTGGAAACGGCGTCCCAGACAAACCAAACCCACGCGGCCATTCAAAACCTCACACGGTCACTGCCCGAGGTCGTCGCTGCTTGGACTTTGACTGGGGAGGCGGATTATATCTTTAGGGTGTACTGCCAGAACCTGGCGGGTCTTAATCACCTAATCCAAAATATTCTTTTGGCCCATCCGTTGATCGGACGGGTCCAAAGCCAGATCGTTATGGACCAAGTCAAAGACGAAACCGCACTGCCGCTGGAGGGGCTTTCTCCCGCGGCTATCTAGGGGCTGATTTCATTTCAACGGTTTGCTTTCGTGGTGCCCTTTCAGGCCCTGCCCTCATAAAAATATGGGCCACGATAAGTGCGGCAGCAAAAGGAAAAGGATCGTCAAGATCGTCAGGATCGGGATAAAGATGATCCAAAGGTTGTGCCAATCCTGTTTGCTTATGGTCATATCTTGGGGGATATCGCGCAACGGTTCGACCTTCTCGCGCCGGGCCTGAAACATCACCGCCAGAAAGATCGACTGCAAAAAAGCGATTTCTGGGATAAAAACTGCGTCAAACGTACGGCCAGATTGATCAATGATTTTCCCCGCAGAGGAGCCGAACGGCGCGCCAAGTATCACAAAGGGGAAGGCTTGATTGACGATGATTTCCAAAAACGGCCTATGAAACCATCTGGGGCAATAAAAGCGTTCGACACCTTTTACCGTGAGAGGCTTCCCGACTCTCCTAGCAATGTTGCACTCCATCTATCGACATCAAAACGGCATAAGATTGATGCCGATAGATAAGAACTGACAGAAAAACTAGGTCATTGTTATAGGTGAATTTAATAGAATTTGAGGTGGTTTTAGATTTGCTTTACCCTACCCTAAGGGCTGCCATTGGTAACCTCACCACATTCCGAGCTAACAGCCATGCTCTCGGTCGGGGGTTACATTTTCAGCAGTGGGCATCAGATGCTTCTCGGTTCATTGTAGTGTTAGTATTTTACGGCGGCGCGTTGCGTTTTGTCGCCATTTGAAACAAAGGACAGCCCCTTGAAGATCAAGACCGTAAAGACCACCGCAATCGAAGGCCAAATGCCCGGCACGTCAGGCCTGCGCAAAAAAACCCGCGTCTTTATGGAACCGAATTATTTAGAAAACTTCATCCAAGCCACGTTTGACGCAATTGGTGGCGGCACTGGCAAGACGTTCATCGTCGGTGGTGATGGGCGCTTCTTTAACAAGGATGCCATTCAAGTGATTCTGAGAATGGCAGCGGGCAACGGTGTATCTAAGGTCATTGTTGGTCAAGACGGCATCCTGTCGACCCCCGCCGCATCCCACCTTATCCGACTGAACAAAGCCGACGGAGGTTTCATCCTATCCGCAAGCCATAACCCCGGTGGACTCGACGAGGACTTCGGCGTCAAATTTAACGCAGAAAACGGCGGTCCTGCCCCAGAGGGTCTGACAGCAAAGATATTTGAAGCCACGACGACGATGAACGCCTACAAAACCGTCGATGCCGACGACATCGATCTTTCGAAAACCAGCACACTCAGCCATGGCGACATGACCGTCCAAATCGTCAATTCCGTTTCTGATTACCAAGCGTTGATGGAAACCTTATTTGATTTCGACGCTATCCGCGCCCTCTTCGCCAGCGGCTTCACCATGCGTTTTGATGCGATGCATGCTGTGACAGGGCCATATGGGACGGCGATTCTGGAAGATGCCCTCGGCGCACCTGCGGGCACCGTTACAAACGGCGTCCCGCTTGAAGATTTCGGCAAGGGTCATCCCGACCCAAACCCTATTTGGGCGAAGGAACTAATGGATGTGATGATGTCAGACGCATCCCCCGACATTGGCGCTGCATCTGACGGTGACGGGGATCGAAACATGATCGTCGGGCGCGGCGCATACGTCACGCCGTCCGACAGCCTCGCCATTCTCGCGGCGAACGCCCACCTCGCCCCCGCATATGCGAGTGGTCTTGCGGGGATCGCGCGGTCCATGCCGACAAGTGCCGCAAGTGACCGTGTTGCCGCAAAGCTTGGCATCCAAGCCTATGAAACACCAACTGGTTGGAAGTTTTTTGGCAACCTTCTGGATGCAAACAAGGTCACGATCTGCGGCGAGGAAAGCGCTGGTACAGGCTCAAGCCATGTGCGCGAAAAGGATGGTCTTTGGGCAGTTTTGCTTTGGCTCAACATTCTAGCGGTGCGCAAGCAATCTGTGTCTGAAATCGTTAAGGACCATTGGGAAACCTTCGGGCGCGACTATTACTCCCGCTTTGATTTTGAGGACGTGGCGCTGGACGCAGCCAATGACATGATGGAAAACCTGCGCGGTAGGCTTGATGATTTAACAGGGAAATCCTTCGCGGGCCTAACGGTCGTTTCTGCCGATGAGTTCTCATACCTCGACCCTGTCGATGGTTCGACCAGCAACAATCAAGGCTTACGGATCACGTTTGAAGGCGACGGTCGAGCGGTGTTTCGTCTGTCGGGAACCGGCACCCAAGGCGCAACGGTGCGCCTTTACCTTGAGCAATACTCAGGCCAAGGCGGTGACATAAACCAAGACACGCAAACGGCCCTTCAACAGGTTCGCGACGCCGCGTTTGAGATGAGCGATATGAAGGCGATGATCGGGCGGATCGAACCTGATGTGATCACCTAGGGCTTAGACATCCAGCGGGTCAATCAGTTCCGGCCCGCTTGCACGATTGGAATTGACCGCGGGGTCAACGCGGTGGAAAGACAACGTGTCCTCATTCGTGGCTTGCATCAATTTAGCAGCACCCTTGCCCTCTTCGCCAAGCCATAGCGCCCATTGGTCCTGTTCCAAAATCACCGGTATCCGGTGATGGATTGTGGCCATCGCCTCGTTCGCGCCTGTTGTGACAATGGCCGCCGTGGCACCCAATTCACCCCAATCTTGCCAAATCGCGCCGAACGCAATCGGGGCTGCATCGCTGCGCTGAATGTACCACGGCAGCTTCGTGCCGTCCTCAAGGCGGGTCCATTCATAAAAACCCGCCGCAGGAATGATGCAACGTCGCTCACGACACGCGGCCTTGAACGCTGGTTTTTCTGCAATCGTTTCGGCACGGGCATTGATCAGCAACGGCCCGCCGTTCGGCTTTTGATACCAATGTGGAATAAATCCCCAACGAACTGGCCGATAACTGCGCCCGACGTCACTTAGAGTAATCGCCGCAACTTGAACCGTAGGGCAGACGTTATAATTCGGAACGTCAGGCAAGTCATTGGCGGGCGCTGCCGCAAACATTTGCGCCATCGCATCATGGGGAAGTGTTGTGGCCATTCGTCCGCACATACCAACAGCTTGCACCATCACGGCTGCACTTTAAAGGTACGCTCTCTGGGTGTCGCTGCCCCAACGCGTCGGCCATAAAAAACCCCATCGCACTTTCGTGCGACGGGGCCAAACGCATGCAATCGCGCGCTTATTTCATGTTGATGCGGCCATCCGTGTAAGGCTGGTATGGCGCGTTTTCGATCAAAAAGTCTGCCACAACAGTTTCCAGACCCGGGCCAAAGTCATAGGCGTTGGCTGCGTTTTCAAACATGGAATAGCCGTCACCGCCGTTACGAACATAGTTGTTCGTGGCCAACAGATAAGTCGCCGCTTCGTCCAGTGGCGCACCACCGATCGTCACGTCGCTGATCCGGCTGCCGGGCTCGGCGCTTAGCGTCGCAGTGTAGGTGATGCCAGAAACCTGCGGGAAACGGCCTGCGCCATCTTCCACTTCGCCCACACCATTTTCAAGCGCGGCGAGAACATCTGCACCCGAGGCCTCAAAAGTGGCCAGCGTGTTCTGGAACGGCAGCACTGTCAGCACCTCACCCATGGTGATCTCGCCTGCATCAATAGAGGCGCGCAAGCCACCACCATTTTGGATTGCAGCCACAACGCCCTGATCGGCCGTGTGCGCAAGCATGGCATCAGCCACGAGGTTCCCCATCGCACATTCCATCGCACGGCAAACCTCACGTGATCCTTCGATCACATCTGTCGTGTCTGCAACAACCTGCGTCTTCATCTCTTCGATCGGGCCAGCCAGCTCGGCCACGCGGGCCACGATGGCCTCATCCTCGGCAACGGATGCATCCAGCAGGATCGTGTCGCCGGTGGCCGATGTCACGTTGCCCGCATCATCAAACACCAGCGTCAGATGGCCCACATATTTGGAATAGGCATAGGCCTGCACCACAGGCACATCGCCAACCATCGTCGGATAGGCCATCGCGCCCTCAACCGTGTTGGAGAATTCCGTGTGGCTGTGACCACCCACAACCGCGTCGATCCCCGCAACACCTTCGGCAATCGCCATATCCATGTTCACACCGACGTGGTTCAGCGCGATAATCTTTGTCACACCCTCCGCCTCAAGCGCGGCAACATCGCCCGCAAGGCTCTCCATCTCGTTCGAGAAGATCACCGCATCAGAGGGAGAAGCGGTTTCAACCGTATCCGCCGCCAAGGCCGAGATAATCCCGATCTTTTCGCCACCAACCTCAAGCACCACGTGGTTGTCCACGAGGCCAGCCAGAATGTTGGATTGGCTGACGTCGATATTGCCGGAGATCACGGGGAACTCGACACCATTGGCCAGCTTGGCAAGGCCCTCGTCGCCGTCATCAAATTCGTGGTTGCCCACGGCCATGGCATCAAAGCCGATGGCATTCATAAACTCGATCTCGGCGTCGCCCTTATAGGTCGTGTACATCAGGGAGCCCTGATACTGGTCGCCCGCATCCAGCACGATCAGGTTCTCGCCCTCCAGTTCAGCGCGCAGCTGGTTGATCATGGTGGCCACACGGGCCACGCCACCAAAGCATTCGCCTGCCGCGTTGTCCTCGGCGCTGCAGGTGCCGTCGTATTTGCTGATCGGTTCGATCCGGCTGTGCAGATCGTTAATGTGAACAATGTGCAACGTGTAATCTGCCGCTGCCATGCCTGCGAACATAGTGCAGGCGGCTGTCGTTGAAAGAAGTCGTGTAAGCATAATAGCCCCCATTGGATTTTCTGGCACCAGCTTGGGTTGAGTCGGGTCAAAGAGTCAAAGCCCAAGCGTCCAAAGTAGCGTAACGTCGCTTTGTGACAGGCTGGTGACGGCCTAGGTGCCGCCCTTTTGTGCAAACAACATCCCCTTAGCGCAGCGCTCAATCACCCAGTCAACTTCATCGGTCAACAGTGCCGCCTTAAACGCCGGCAAATTAGATGTTTCATCGGCAACGATCAGCCAGCCAGAGGGCGCGACACATGCAATCAACGCCAAGAACGTCGCCGCCCGTGGCGCAGCACCCAGCATATGTAACGTGCGGTCGATCAGCAGAATATCGAACGCGCCAAGGGGGGTGTATTCCGTGATATCCGCAACATGACCTGTGATGCTTAACCCTTCAGCGTCGGCCTCGGCGCACATGGCTTCAATGCCACTTGGGGCTAGATCGATCCCCGTAACATCGTGCCCTGCCCGCGCAAGGGGCAACGCATCGCGCCCCTGCCCACAACCCACATCCAGAATGCGTGCGCCTTTAAGGTTCAATCCCGCAATAAACGCCGCAATTTCTGCTGTTTGCTCGCCCAAAGCATGGGCCTCGCTCGCGTACAGTTTATCGTAGTCGTAGCTCATGCCAATTGCCCTTCAATTCAAAACCGAATGCGTTACGGGGGCAACCTTGACGATCGGGGCGTAGGATGGAAAGTGGAGCATATGAAAATTTACAAAATCCTGACCGCCGAACAATGGAGCGAACTGGACCAGACGGGCACTTTCACCGGTGCGCCGATCGATCTGGCCGACGGCTACATTCACACCTCAACCGCTGAACAGGCGCAAGAAACGGCTGACAAGCATTTCGCCGGTGTCGAAGGGCTAATGCTCGTCGCGTTGGATGCAGATACCTTTGGGGATGATCTGGTTTGGGAAGTGTCACGCGGTGGCGCTGAGTTTCCCCATATCTATAACCGCCCCATGCTGCGCGCCGAAGTGATCTGGGTACGGGACATGCCACTGGTTGATGGTCGTCACGTGTTGGATTTCGCATGAAGCTGCTTGAAACGATTGGGCTGCGCGCCCTGCGAACGCTTGACCCTGAAACCGCCCACGGGCTGGCGCTGAAGGCGTTGAACACAGGACTTGGTCCAAGTGGAGGCGCGGTAACCTCTGATCGACTGCGCTGTACCTTGGCTGGTCTGGATCTGCCTAACCCTGTTGGGTTGGCAGCTGGCTTTGACAAGAACGCGACCGCCTTGGCCGCCCTTGGGCGCACGGGATTCGGTTTTCTTGAGGTCGGTGCCGCAACCCCGCTTGCCCAAGAAGGCAACCCTCGCCCACGCCTGTATCGGCTGACGGAAGATGAAGCGGCGATCAATCGTTTCGGTTTTAACAACGAAGGCATGGAGCCGATCGCGGCGCGCCTTTCCAAACGTCCCAAAGGGCGGATCGTCGGCCTAAACCTTGGCGCGAACAAAACCAGCGAAGACCGCGCTGCGGACTTCGCGCGCGTGCTGGCCCATTGCGGACCCTACGTTGATTTCGCCACCGTCAATGTTTCATCCCCCAACACCGAAAAGCTGCGTGATTTACAGGGCAAAGACGCGCTGGCCGCATTGCTTGGCGGCGTGATGGAAGCGAACGCTGCTGACATCCCTGTGTTCCTGAAAATCGCACCAGACCTGACGGATGCGGACCTACAAGACGTGGCTGATGTTGTCGGATCTTCTGGCATTTCCGCAATCATCACCACCAACACGACCCTGTCACGCGACGGGTTAAGCAGCGTGCATAAAGGCGAAGCTGGCGGATTGTCCGGCCAGCCGCTGTTTGAAAAATCCACGCGCATTTTGGCAAAGCTGTCGACCCTGACAGATGTGCCGTTGATTGGTGTCGGTGGCATAGGTTCGGCCGAGCAAGCCTACACCAAAATCCGCGCCGGTGCCTCTGCGGTCCAGTTCTACACGGCGTTGGTTTACGGCGGCATTTCTTTGGCAGGAGAGATTGCACAGGGCTTAGACGAATTGCTGGTGCGCGACGGGTTTGCGAATGTAGCTGATGCCGTCGGAACCGCACGGGAAGACTGGCTATGATGCCGAACCAACTGACCATCTGGCACAATCCACGCTGCACAAAGTCGCGTCAGACCTTGGCTTTACTGCAAGAAAACGGTCACCAGCCCGCTGTGCGCTTGTATCTGGTGGATCCACCAAACGAGGCTGAGATTGTCGCCGTTCGTAACGCACTCGGCGTCACCGCTGACGCAATGATGCGCAAGGGTGAGAAGCTGTTTCGCGAGTTGGGCTTACGTGAAGCTAGCGAAGCGGAATTGATCGCTGCGATGGTTGCAAACCCGATCCTGATTGAGCGCCCAATTGTGATGAACGATGGGAAAGCCGCGATTGGGCGGCCACCGGAAGCGGTCTTGGACATCGTCTAGAGTATTTAAGAGCCAAAGAAGCGTTAAGAGCCCACCGAGCGCTCAAGCGTGGGGTATTTCCATGCCAGCGTCGCGCCGCGTGCGGCAAAGCTAATCAGCAATGCGATCCAAAGGCCGTGATTTGCGGCCAAAGGCATAAGTGTGAGAGCGGCGGCAAAGTAGATGGCCG
>CALBVZ010000021.1 GCA_937969445.1 uncultured Octadecabacter sp.
CCGTTCCGAAGGGTTCTCTAGCCTAGATTACCAAGTTCTTGCAGCTACGGGTGATGAAACACTTTGGGGCCTCTACGCGGATGTCGCACCAAGCGATGCGTTCCGCTATACGGTCTATGCTGACAGCTATGAGAACGATGCTGGTGAAGTTGACCGTACTATCGGTGCAGAAGCAGCAATTGTCCTGTCTGAACGCGCGATACTGAGTTTGGGTATCGAGCACAACGACTTAGACGATAACGCGAGCGAAATTGGCACTCGCACGGACATTGCCGCACGGCTTGATTATGCTTTGACAGATTCAGTCGAAGTCTATGCCTTTGGCCAAAACTCGATCGCTGTTGACGGACTCGACAGGAATGACCGCTACGGTGTTGGCGGCGTTTACGTCATGGAAAACGGCTGGTCACTCGCAGGTGAGATTTCCGATGGATCTGATGGGCAGGGCGCTCGCATTGTTGCCGAACGCGACGATGGTGCTGGCAATACGACCTACCTTGGTTACGAACTTGATGCCGGCCGCGAGATTAACGGTGCAACCCTCGTAGGGCGTGACCGTGGCCGGTATATCATGGGTGGCACGCGAACCGTAAATGATGAAGTAACGATGTTCGGCGAGAATTCCTATGATGCATTCGGGCGTTATCGTTCGTTCTCATCTGCTTATGGATTAACTTACACCCCGTCTGATATTTGGTCATCCACGGTCGCATTTGAGCTTGGATCGGTTGATGACGAAAACGTTGACCCTAGCCAGCGCAACGACTTCGACCGCACCGCCGTTTCCTTTGGATTGCGCCGTGAAACCGAGGACCTAACCTTGTCAGGACGGCTGGAGTATCGCCTTGATGAAGGATTAAGGTCGGGCTCTCAGCTGAAAACTGAAACTTTCATTGTGGCAGCGAATGCAAATTACATCATCAACCCTGATGCCCGTCTCGTGTTCAGTTTGAATGCCGCCGATACACAAACGGTAGATAGCTCAGAATTGGACGGCGAATACGGCGAATTCACTTTGGGGTATGCTTATCGCCCAACTGAAAACGATCGTCTAAATGTTCTCGCGCGCTATCGGTACCTACATGATATGTACGGGCAACGAATTGATGACACTGATGTGGATGGCCCGCGTCAGCGCAGCCACGTCATCAGCGTCGACGCCAGCTATGATCTGAATGAAAACTGGACGCTTGGCGGGAAGTTTGGGTACCGTAACTCCGAAACTGCAGCGGATGAAGCGTCCGCGTTTGTACAAAACGACGCAGTTCTGACTGCCGTTAGCCTACGCTACCACCTTGTGCACAACTGGGATATGTTGCTTGAACTGCGTAACTTCCAAACCATTCAGGCGGGAACCTCTGAGACCGCGGCGCTTACGGCGGCGTATCGGCACTTTGGAAACAACCTGAAAGTTGGCGTTGGATATAACTTTGGGTCTTTCTCCGATGACCTTACTGACATGGTGTACGATGACGAAGGCGTCTTCTTGAACATCATCGCAAAGTATTAATCGAAGTATGAAAGGCGCGCCTCCTTGGCGCGCCAGGTCACTTGTTCCTGAATGACGACCATAGGTGATGGGACGGCACTGGGGTCGCACGCCCATGATTTTGATTTTCTGAAGCGATGATTTCGTTTGTCGGAATTGCTGCGTCAAGCCGCAATTTGCGCTTGGAGCTTGGTATCTCACATGTCTACAAAACTGGAAAAGGCAGCCATCGCTTAGTGAGGGTATGACGCGCTCGCCTGTTTTGCTTGCAATGCCCTGTACTTCAATGAAAGGCGATCCATACAGATGGCTAGAACGTATCTCAAGAAGGCAACTCTTACCGCAGCATCAGGCGCATCTGACGTTCACGACCTTGTTAAAGACATACTGACCGATATTGAGGCCGGTGGAGATGAAACGGCGCGTAAATACGCGCAAAAGTTTGACAATTACGACGGCAATATCATCCTGACAGACGCCGAAATTGAGGCTGCATGTGCTTTGGTTCCACAAAAGCTAAAAGACGATATCCTGTTCGCACATGACAACGTTCGCCGTTTTGCCGAAGCGCAAAAAGGAACAGTCTCCGACATCGAACTTGAAATCACTCCTGGTTTGATTGCAGGGCAGAAAGCAATCCCAGTGGATGCTGCTGGGTGCTACATTCCTGGTGGTCGATACAGCCATATCGCCAGCGCCATCATGACAGTGACAACCGCCAAGGTTGCTGGCTGCCAAAACATCATAGCCACGTCGCCACCGCGTCCCGAAGGCTTGCCACCAGCAATCGTCTATGCGGCCCATATTTCTGGTGCCGATACCATTATGGCGATGGGCGGTGTCCAAGCTGTCGCCGCGATGACGTTCGGGTTGTTCGGACTTCCCAAAGCAAACATTCTTGTCGGGCCCGGAAACCAATACGTTGCCGAAGCAAAGAGCATTTTGTTCGGGCGCGTCGGTATTGATATGATTGCAGGGCCGACAGACAGCTTGATCATCGCGGACAAAACAGCAGATGCCCATATCGTCGCAACCGACTTAGTGAGCCAAGCTGAACACGGTTACAACTCACCCGTTTGGTTGGTTACTGATGATCATGCATTAGCCCAAGATGTTATGGCCCGCGTTCCGGCACTGATTGAAGACCTTCCAGTACTGAACCGCGAAAACGCAACAGCCGCATGGCGTGATTATGCTGAAGTGATCATTTGCGCTGACCGTGAAGACATGGCGGCCTGCTCTGATGGATACGCACCCGAACATTTAACCGTTCAAGCGGCAGATTTGGAGTGGTGGCTAGGCCGTTTGTCTTGCTACGGATCATTGTTCTTGGGCGAAGAAACGACCGTCTCTTATGGGGACAAAGCATCGGGCACGAACCACGTTCTGCCAACGTCAGGCGCGGCGGGATATACTGGCGGGCTCTCCGTGCACAAGTACATGAAGATTGTAACTTGGCAGCGATCTACACGTGAAGGATCAAAGCGGGTCGCAGAAGCAACAGCACGCATTTCCCGACTGGAGGGAATGGAAGGACACGCACGCGCAGCTGATGTTCGTCTCTCAAAGTACTTCCCTGATGAAACGTTTGACCTTGGTGCCGACAAATAGGCATTGCTTGCCGAACTGGAAATGAACATCATTTCTCGCGCTTTGGTGATGACCCTGTAAGGAAGCTGGCAATTCAATGCTTGCATCCCATATCATGATACGAACCACTGATACCGGAGGCTTCTCATGGCTAAGTACGAAAAGAACCCAGACGTCATCGCATCCCTGACACCAGAACAGTTCCATGTCACACAAGAAAACGGGACAGAGCGTCCGTGGACGGGCGCGTATCTGGATAACAAAGATGTCGGGATCTACGTCGATATCGTTTCTGGCGAACCTCTTTTTGCATCTTCGGACAAGTACGAATCCGGGTGCGGTTGGCCTAGTTTTACCAAGCCAATCGAAGCCTCAAATATGAATGAGCTAACAGACAGCACGCTTGGGATGGTCCGCACTGAAGTGCGCTCAACACATGGTGACAGCCATCTCGGACATGTTTTTCCTGATGGGCCTGCTGATCGTGGTGGACTTCGTTACTGCATAAACGGTGCATCATTACGCTTCATCGCCAAGGCGAACATGGAAGCCGAAGGTTATGGCGAATACGTAAATCAAGTGGAGGATGTTTAATGACAGAACGCGCAGTTCTAGCAGGCGGTTGTTTTTGGGGCATGGAGGACTTGATCCGAAAGCTACCTGGCGTTGAATCGACACGCGTTGGTTACACGGGTGGAGACGTTCCTAACGCGACGTACCGCAATCACGGAACACACGCCGAAGGTATCGAAATTCTGTTCGATCCGGCAGTCATAACCTACCGCCGCATTCTTGAGTTCTTTTTTCAGATTCATGATCCGACAACCGAAAACCGGCAGGGGAACGACCGTGGCATGTCGTACCGATCAGCGATCTACTATGTCGATGAGGATCAAAAATCAGTTGCAACCGATACAATCAAAGACGTTGATGCGTCAGGCCTATGGCCAGCAAAGGTCGTGACTGAATTGGCCCCCGTAGCTGACTTTTGGGAGGCTGAACCTGAACATCAAGACTATCTTGAACGGATTCCAAACGGATACACGTGTCATTTTATCCGGCCTGATTGGGTCCTGCCACGTCGTGCTGCCGAATAGTTAGCTCGTAATGCGTGGGCGTCCTCGCGCCGTGATGCGAAGCGTCGCCTCTATAAACATCGTCTGAGCCTCGATCTGCGCTTCCCGTAGGTCGAGGTCCTCAGTTATGCGGACTTCGTCAACACCACTCGCTTTTGCTTTCTCGGTAGCTTGGCGTGTCAACGCATTGCGCAACGCTTCGAATGCAGTGTCTTTGTCGCCAAATTGCACAGGGCCATCCGGCAAGTGAACGCGAAACGCGCCCTCCCCACCGCTGGTTACTGTCCCTTCAGCGTGAACCGAAACCTGCCCGACAACGGCACCAATCGCATTCGCCACCCCGCCATCTTCCGGTAATATGGTCTTACACCCAAGTCGTTCGCCAACAGCTCCATAGTAAGCCTGAGCAGAAGCCCCGAGACCAATGACAGGCATTGCCAACCCGACGTTCACACGTGCGATTTTGGTATGATCGGATAATCCAATCTGAACGAGCGAGTGCTGCGCCAATACCGAAGCTTGATCCCATCCTTCTTCGGCAAAAGCAGTCTCTAACAAAGCCAAGCTTGTTTGTTTTGTGAGTTGATCAATAATCGCCAGGGCCAAGGGCTCTGGCCCGATCGCGAACCGATCACCCGTTCCAATTCGCTGTTTTGCCAGGATCGACAAACCTTTGAGGGCAGCGTCAGAATCCCAGTCGTTCATCAAACCCAAAGCGTGGCTTGCATCAGAGGGCGTCAGGCCAACCATCATCACGAGACCACGTTGCACCAGTCTAGAAAGCGCGGGCTCATCGATGCGGTTTTTAACGGTACCTGCCCAACGCAAAGGTCCATCCAGCAGCCGAACAGCAACGGCAGACTCTCTGGCATCCAAACCCGCAGGCGTGTCATGGAATTGGGCAATTACAAACTGAAATGCCTCTGGTGGCGGGTTTTCAAGCGCGAGCGCGTCGTCCAGAGCTGGGTGCGCGATGTTTGGAAACTTGAGCGCAAACAAAGACAGGGGCATTACACGTCGTGGACCAAGTAGAAGGTTACGTTCTAGCCCTTCGACGACGGAAACGGCACTATCCCCACCCAAACCAAACGTTCGCATCGCAACAGCCTCGACCATTGTACGATACTTCCCGACCTTGGCGCCCTGCGGATCAATCTTTGGTAGGCCGTCCCTGAGTATGCAGACATCGGTTGTTGTGCCACCAATATCGCTGACCAATGCGTTCCGTGCGCCTGTAAGCCACTGCGCGCCGGCGATGCTTGCGGCAGGGCCGCTTAGGATAGTTTCAATCGGCCGTTCTCGCGCAAATTCCGCGGAAATCAGGGCACCATCCCCGCGAACGACCATCAAACGGGCGTCGATCCCTCGGGATATGACATGATGCTCCGTGGCGGTGATCAATCTCTCTATCAACCCGATCAGACGTGCATTCAAAACAGCGGTTAGGGCACGCTTCGGCCCCCCAAGGGCCGCGCTCAATTCATGAGAGCAGGTTACAGGAACATCGAGAACGTCTCGTACGACATCACGGGCCGCAATTTCGTGCGCCGCGTTTCGAGTCGCAAACCGCGCGGCAATTGCGACGCCGGTAACCGGGACCGATATAGCCTCTAAACCAGCGTAAAGTGCATCAATGTCGAGTGCAGCTTTCTCTGCACCTGAGTGGGCATGCCCGCCGCTGACAATTACGACAGGGTCACCATTCAGGGCGTCAGCGAGATCCGATTTCTCGAGTTCTGCTTCGTCAAACCCGATGAAGACAAGTGCGACACGCCCGCCTTGCCCTTCAACCAGTGCGTTGGTTGCGAGTGTTGTCGAAAGAGACACCATAGAAATAGCGGATGCCGCAACGTTGCCATCTCTCAGAACGGCGTCAATCGCAGCGCCTATGCCTGAGGCGAGGTCTGGTCGCGTTGTAAGTGATTTCGCACGCGCAACGATTTTGTCGGTTTCGTCGTTAAGCAATACTGCGTCGGTGTACGTGCCACCGGTATCAATACCAAGAAGATGCGCCATAGAATCCCTGCTCATTTCCCTCACGCTACGGTTTCGCGACGATCATGCTGTTCCTAGGGCGACACTTCAAAGGCTAAAAGGCTTTTACGCTTGGGAAAGGTTCTTCAATTCAATGACCTCGCCGCCAGCTGCTTTCGCGTCTTCGGCATCGTGTGTGACCATCAGAACGGGCAATTCACGCTCTTTCGCAGTCCGGAATACCAAATCCCTTACTTGAGCGCGCATTTCGGCGTCGAGGCGGGAAAATGCTTCATCCAAAAGCAAAGCACGCGGGTTTGAAAGCAGCATCCGCATCAACGCAACGCGCGCTTTTTGGCCACCGGACAAGGTCGCAGGGTCGCGATCAGCGAAATCTTCAAGCCCGACATCGCGCAATCCCGCTTCGATCTTGGCGCGCCTTTCGGACTTGCTTCCACCTGCGGGCATGCCAAATGCAAGGTTCGCGCCGACTGACATGTGTGGAAACAGAAGATCATCTTGAAAGAGGATCCCGATGTGACGCGAGTGGGAAGGTTTTTGCGTAATGTTCTCATCACCCAACAAAATCTGCCCCATTCCGGTAAAAGCAGAAGGAAGCGTACCTGTAATGAAAGCCAACAGCGTAGATTTACCGACGCCCGATGGTCCCATCACCGTCAGCGTTTCACCAGCTTGAATGACGTGATCCACCTCAATCAACGGTTTTCCACCTCTAAGAATGCACACATCTTGCAGAGTTAGACTCTTATTCATGCAAATTTCTCCGGTTTCGCCAAAGGATGGCAGGGACGATGAGGGCGAGAGTAAAAGGCACCAACGCAGCTAGTGTTTGAACTAAGCCATAAACGCCAATTGCACGTCTATCGCCCCCTGAAGCCAAGGCAACAGCCTCTGTTGTCAGCGTGGAAACGCGGCCTCCCCCAATCAAGAGAGTCGGAAGGTATTGGCCGACCGATACGGCGACGCCCACGGCAGTTGCGGTTAAGATTGGACGCAACAGCATTGGCACGCGAACGCGCCAGAATACAGCCCAAGGGCGCGCACCGAGAGCACCGGCGACAATCGCATTGCGTGTGTCCCATGACCGCCAAGGATCACCGAGAGAGAGAAAGACATACGGAAGAACGAATACCAAATGCGCGAAAATAACTGGAATGCGTCCGACGTCGGCACCAATGCTCAGAAGGAGTGTTTGCAAGCCAGGAAGGAACGCAGTCTGTGGGACCAACAACGGCAAATAGAGCATCCATAGCCCGCGACGTGTAAGAGGCCTCCCGCTGCGATGCTCCGCCTCAAGACAGCCAAGCACCAGAGCCAGTGCGAGAAGCACCGCGACACCAGCAATAAGGAAAGTTTCACCTAAAGTTGTGAATGCGTCTGGTCCGTGTCTGGTCCATGTTCGCATCGTGAAACCATCTGGAAGTACGTTTGGAAAACTCCAAAATGCTGCGAAAGACCAAATTAATAAACTGGCGAGTCCAAAGAAAACTGCTAATGCAGAAATAGAGCCTAACCCAAGGGAAAGCACCCGAATAGGTGCATCTAATAGCCCGCGGCGACCCGACATGATCCAGCGCTTTCCAACCCGCGCGATGATGCGTTCCCCGAGCCACCAAAAACAAAGCGCACCGATCACCAGCACAAGTTGCAAGAGCGCAGCGGCCGCGCCGGTTAAACGCATGGAAAGGTTCGGGTCGCTCATCCACTTTACAATTTGGACGGATAGCGTTGGTGGTGTCGTTGGTCCGAGGATTACGGCAACGTCTACGACGCTCATCGAGTATGCGATGACGACGTAAACTGGCAATCGGATTTGGGTGTAGACGCGTGGGAAAACTGTCTTCAACCAGCCCGTAACCCGTCCATATCCAAGGGATTGTGCGACCAAGAGCGATCTTCGTGGTTGTGCTTGTCCCATTGCCGCGATGGTCATTAACAGCAGAAAGGGAACCTCTTTTACGACCAGTCCCGCGATCATAGCGAGGCCAAGCGGGTCCTGGACAATCAAAATATCTGGTGGCCGCTCCCAACCCGTAAGAACCGGCGAGAGAAGGCGCGCGACCCAGCCAGAAGGTGCAATAAGAAACGCGAGGCCAAATGCGGCGGCAGCATGTGGAACCGACAAAAGCGGTGAAAGCAGGCGTTCTAGAGTCTGAAACGCATCGGTACCTGCCCAGCTGGCAGAAATGAGCGCGACGATCCCAAGCGAGAGCGCTGTCGCAATAAGACCTGTCGCAGCTGAAAGGCGTGCGGCATCGAAAAGGCCGCCCCATCCAAACAAGTCACGAAATGGGTCAAGCGACGGCCCATGCAGCCCTGCAGATGGTAACTGCCCAAGTGCGGGCAGAACCGTTCCCCAGAGGCCCGCAATGACGGGCCCCAACATTGCAATCAAGGTAAGGGCGGGCAGGAACCGAAGCACGTGAAACGACCCCTGCCGCGAACTTATTGCCCAGCGCCGTAGCGATTTACCCAATCATCTGCGATGCGTGTCATCCAACTTGGGTGCGGTTCTGCTTGAACAGTGCCTAGTTCAGCGGGGGAAAGCGTCGCGATACCCAGTTCGAGTGAGTCAAACAAAGCGCGGTCGTCAGCAGTAAGAGCGTCCATATTCAAAACCGTGCCATAGCCCAAAACATTGGGGTCTTGGGCGCGGGCTTGTGCTTCAGGTGACATTAGGAAGTTCGCAACAACCATTGCGCCAGCGGCCGAACCGGAGTTGTAAGGAATTGCCACGAAAGACGCATTGCCGATTGTTCCATCATCCAAAACGAAAGTACGCACTGTGTCAGGCAGTTCAAAGTTCGCAATGGCTGTGGATGCGGCACCAGGGCTGAACGAAATGGACAAGTCCAATTCACCATCTGCAATCAGCGGGAACATCGCTGTACCCGTTGCTGGGTACGCGCGGCCTTCACGCCACAAGTGCGGCGTCAGCGCGTCGAGGTACGCCCACAAAGGCGCGGTCACCTCGTCGTAGTTTTCATCCGTCGCGGCCGTTTGCAAAACGGACGGGTCGTCCAAGATATCAACCAGCGCTTGTTTCAGAAATGTTGTTCCAAGAAAATCCGGTGGCTGTGGGTAGCTGAACCGACCTGGATTTGCTTGGGCCCATTCCAGCAACGCATCCATCGATCCCAGCGTGTCCGGCATCGTCGCTGTGTTGTGCACAAACACAACCTGCGCCATCGCCCACGGGGATTCATAGCCTTCAACAGGGACCGTAAAGTCTGTTTGTACCGTCTTACCTTCGCTATCGACTACGGCCCAGTTTGGAAGTTGTTCCGCGAACGGCCCAAACAGCAATTCGGCGTCTTTCATAGCTGCGAAGTTGGACCCGTTGATCCAGATCATATCGATCGCACCATCGTCGTCTTCACCGGCTTGTTTCTCACTTAACACGCGGGTGACGGCGTCCGCGGTATCAGTCAATTTCACATGCTCAAGCGTCACGCCATAGTCTTCCATCACACGATCACCGACCCACGCGATGAAGTCGTTTGTCGTGGTGGAGCCACCCCAAGCGTTCCAGTAAACTGTCTGACCGTTGGCCTCAGAGGTTACGGCATCCCAATTGGCAGGATCAGGATTGGCAAAAGCAAACGTTGGGGCTGCGAGTGCAGCTACCATTGCGAGGTATTTCATTAGTCTTCCTTTATTGTAAAAACACGCCGAGCGGCGAAGAGGCGAAGTGTGGCCGTAGCAAAGCACAGCGAACCGAAAATCCAAGCGAGAACCGCAAAAGAAGTCGGGAACAGGCAAAGCAACACGAAGAACACGATGGTTTCAGTGCCTTCCAGTAGTCCGTTGGAAAAATAGAGGGACTTTACCCCCTGCGATGACGTCTCAAGCCCACGTTTTTCCGCAAGGATCGCGTAGCCTAGAAAGCTCGTTCCGTTAAAATAAAAACTCATCAACAAGAACGCACCGGCAATCGCGTTTGCCGATGGATCCAGCACCACAAAGGCAAACGGAATAGCGCCATAAAACAAAAAGTCGCAGGCAATATCGAGATAACCACCGAAATCGGTGGTCTTGGATGCACGTGCGACGGCACCGTCCAGCCCATCGGCAATTCGAGACGCAAGAAGCGGAATGAGGGCGAGAAACGGCAGGCCAACAGAAATCGTCAACGCAGCAAAAAGGCCAAGAACCAGACCCGCCAACGTAACGCCATCCGCCGTAACGCCACGCGACGCTAGCGTCTTACCCAACGCGTTGAGCGGTGGATCGATCAATTTACGGGCAGTCGCGTCCAACATAGGGCCTCTTAAGTGTTCGAGACGGGTTGTGACCTATGCGCTCTGTTTGCACAATCGTTCTGACACGAATGTGACCACGAGAAGGACGCAGCAAATAAAAGGGCCACGCAATGCGCAGCCCAATAGTTGTGTTGATTACTCAGCGTTATCGTCTATCGCTTATTCTGGTTCCCCAAGCGTCGCGAGGAATGCGTACATGTCCAGCGCGTCTTGTTCATCGCGAACGCGGAAGGCCATTTTGCTACGTGCGCGGTCGTTCTCAAGTGCTTCACGCAACCATGATGTTGGGTCTTGGACGTAACCGACGAACGCTTCTTCGGTCCATACGGCGCCACCTTCACCCAGTTCTACGATTGAATCGCCATAGCGAAACCCATCCACAGAACCGAGCTGACGACCAGCGATTGCATAGAGGTTTGGACCAGTACGTGCGTTGCGTCCGGCCAGAACTTCACCATCGGCATCGGCTACAACGTGACACGCGATGCATTGGCGGTTGAATTGCTGTTCGCCTGCCTCAGCATCACCCGAAGCCGCGTGGCCATCAGCAAAAGCTGGTGTTGAAAGAAGCGCCAAAGCTGTGGCGAGAATAAACTTGGACATAGGAATCTCCCTAGCGTCAATTAAAAGCGGCACTTGCCGCTGCAAAGTGAAAAATAGCCCTTTCACCAGTACCGTCCAGCGGAATAGTCGTTTCTTGGCTGATATGCGATAACATGCCGCGCTCAATTCTGTGATGGCTCATTTGCAGATGGTAGTCTGCATGAGGCATAAATGCGTTGAAACTCAAATTAGGCGGCTCAATTGGACCAGTTCAGTACCAAATCACAACGGACCTACGCAAAATGACCATGATTCCTGGCTGGGTTGATGGGGTGCTAACTCCAGTTGAAAAACTGGAGGTCCACCAAAAAGGCATCCGACACAAAGCCGTTTCTGTGTTTGTTATGGATGGAACGTCGGTTCTTATCCAACGTCGCGCTTTGTCGAAATATCATACACCCGGATTGTGGGCGAATACCTGTTGTACGCATCCGCATTGGAATGAAGACGC
Source organism: uncultured Octadecabacter sp. (assembly GCA_937969445.1). GTDB lineage: Bacteria > Pseudomonadota > Alphaproteobacteria > Rhodobacterales > Rhodobacteraceae > Octadecabacter. The sequence goes on from CALBVZ010000021.1 coordinate 11,467, forward strand.
CGACATTTGTGCTGTGCGACGCCTTAAAGATGAACTTGGGGTTGAGGGTCTAACGCCGCAGTATCGCGACCAAATCGAATACCGCGCCGACGTTGGTGGTGGTTTGATCGAACACGAAGTTGTTGATCTATTCGTTGCGCAGTCTTCTAAAGAAACCCTTAGTTTGAGCCTTAACTCCGATGAAGTCGCTGAAACGCGTTGGGTTGATATCTATGCGCTCGCAGATCAGGTCGTCGATGAACCCGATCAGTTTACTCCGTGGCTCAAGATTTACTTGGCCAATCACTTGGATCTCGTGCTCTCGACCTAGCGCAAAACTAAGTGGATGCGCGGCGGGCCAGCATCCAAGCATCCAACGCTTCGATTTGCTCAGCAGACATACGCAATCCCAGTTTGTTGCGACGCCAAACAATGTCATCTGCTCTGCGCGCGAATTCTTTATCCATAAGCCAGATAACTTCGCTTTCATAAAGCGTCGCTCCAAAATCCTGCCCAAGGTCTGAGGCGCTTTTAGCGGCTGCCAAAATCACGCGTGCATCGGTTCCATACGCGCGCACCAAGCGTTTCGCCCACCGATTATCGAGGAAGGGAAAGTCCGCCGTTAGAGCGTCGATAAGCGCCGGAACGCCATCAACCGGAAAGTCACCACCGGGCAACGCGATCCCAGCTGTCCAATCATCTGGTAACTTGTCGAAATACAGGCTGATTTCTTTCAACGCGCCTTCAGCGAGACGGCGGTAAGTTGTGATTTTTCCGCCAAAAATATTGAGGATCGGCGCGCCACCCTCATCGTTGACGTTCAAGATGTAATCTCGTGTCGCGGCTGTCGCACTCTTGGCGCCGTCGTCATAAAGTGGACGGACACCCGAATAGGTCCAAACCACGTCATCTGTAGTTATGTCTTGCTTGAAATACTCATTCGCAAACGCGACGAGGTAGTCGCGCTCAGCGTCCGAACATTCAGGGCTATCGTCTGGGTCTTCGTGCGCGGCTTCTGTGGTGCCGATCAAGGTGAAATCGGTTTCATATGGAATCGCGAAGATGATGCGGCCATCCGTACCTTGGAAGAAATAGCTTTTGTCATGGGTAAACAGCCGCTTCGTAACGATGTGCGACCCTCGAACCAAACGCACATTTTCCGTAGAGTTGAGGCGTGCCTTTTGTTGGATAATGTCACCAACCCAAGGGCCGGCCGCATTCACCAACATCTTTGCCCGAACAGTGGTTTCCTTGTTGGTGTCTTGGTCGCGAAGTTGAACCACCCAATGATCGTCGTGCCTGATGGTGGAAACCACCTTTGTGCGCACCATGATCGTCGCGCCACGGTTCTCAGCGTCACGGGCATTCAGCACGACAAGACGCGAGTCCTCAACCCAGCAATCAGAGTATTCAAAAGCCTTTTCAAACCTGTCTTCGATACCCTTGCCCTCAGGTGCGGTGCGCAGGTCTAAGGTTGCTGTACTTGGCAAGATTTTCCGCCCGCCCAGATTATCATACAGAAACAGCCCAAAACGAATGAGCCACGCAGGCCGACGGCCCTTCATCCACGGCATGACAAAGTTCAAAATCTTGGACGTCGGGGTTGCACCCTCAAACCGCATATCCTTGTGATAGGGCAATACGAAACGCATCGGCCAACTGATATGGGGCATTGCACGCAATAGTGTCTCTCGCTCGACAAGCGCTTTCCGCACGAGGTTCACCTCGAAATATTCAAGATACCGCAGCCCACCATGGAACAGTTTAGTCGATGCGCTTGATGTGGCCGATGCGAGGTCGTTCATCTCTGCTAAGCCGACATTCAACCCGCGTCCCGCAGCATCCCGCGCAATTCCGCAACCGTTGATGCCTCCACCAATAATAAATAGATCGTGGTCCACATGTACGTCCGACATTTTCGCTATCCATGGTGATAATTTGCGAACCACCCTTATCAGAATTTCCAAAAAGAAAAAGAACGATCTTCGTTTGTGTTCGTTTCTAGTCAAACCGAACATCGTATGCTAGCATCCGGTTATGAGTTTTCGACATTCACAAATTCTGAATCGGGCACGCCAAGACGGCAAGGTCACTGTTGAAGGTCTCGCAAAGGCGTTTGACGTTACCTTGCAGACAATCCGCAGAGATCTAGGTGAACTCGCAGAGCAGGGACGCCTCGAACGGGTTCACGGTGGCGCAGTGTTGCCGTCGGGTTTAACGAACATTCGATATGAGGAACGTCGCCGTCTAAACGATACTGCAAAAGAACGAATTGGGACCACCTGCGCTGATGAGATCCAGAATGGCACGTCGATTTTCCTAGGAATCGGCACGACATGTGAAGCCGTTGCTCGTGCGCTTGTTCATCATGACAGCCTGTTGGTTGTGACAAACAACCTGAATGCGGTTTCCATTCTGTCGGCTAACGCACTGTGTAAAGTCATAGTGACGGGTGGCACACTGCGTTCTTCCGATGCTGGCCTTGTAGGTGCGCAAGCTGCCTCAACTGCAAGGCAATTTAAATTCGACACAGCCATCATCGGATGCTCAGCGATGGACGAACTTGGCGGGCTTTATGACTACGATCTTGATGAAGTTATTGTAAGCCAAGCCGTGATTGAATGCAGCCACGCGACAACCCTTGTCGCGGATAATACGAAGTTCGGGCGCAAAGCTCCGGCGCGTATCGCAGACCTTGCCAACATCAGCACGTTTTGCACCGATATAGAGCCTAACCTAGCCCAAACGACAACGTTGAAGCGTATCGTAGTCGCATCAGAATAGCTGTTACCAATCGAACGCAGGGGCAATCTGTCTTTGCGCAAGCGTCATAATGTCGGACACATGCACCATCGGCGAAAGGTCAACGTCGGACTGTCCATTCTTAACCAGTTCAGCCATCCG
>CALBVZ010000022.1 GCA_937969445.1 uncultured Octadecabacter sp.
CGCATGGCGCGTCGCATGATGCGGCGCAGCACATAACCGCGGCCTTCATTGGATGGCAACACGCCTTCGGCAATCAGGAAAGATGTTGAACGCAGGTGGTCTGCAATCACGCGGTGATGCACGTTCTGGTCGCCGAACGGCTCGGTAGACGTTGCATGTGCCGATGCTTCGATCAGGGCCTTAAAAAGGTCCGTCTCATAGTTGTCATGGCCGCCCTGAAGCAGCGCGCCGATACGTTCCAAACCCATCCCAGTGTCGATGGATTGCATATCAAGCGGCTTCATCGTGCCGTCCTCAAACTGCTCGTTTTGCATGAAAACAACGTTCCAGATCTCAATGAGCGATCGCCGTCTTCATCAGCCGATCCAGGAGGGCCGCCCCAGATGTGATCGCCGTGATCATAGAAAATCTCGGTACATGGGCCGCACGGACCGGTTGGCCCCATGCGCCAAAAGTTGTCGTCCGTCGCGATGCGAATGATGCGGTCTTCCGGCACGCCGATCTTTTTCCACAGCTCAAACGCTTCGTCATCGGTGTGATAAACGGTTGTCAGCAGCTTGGATTTATCAATGCCGAAGTCCTTGGTCAGCAGTTCCCACGCGAAAGGGATCGCTTCTTTCTTAAAGTAATCGCCAAATGAGAAGTTACCGAGCATTTCAAAGAACGTGTGGTGACGCGCTGTGTACCCAACATTATCGAGGTCATTGTGCTTACCACCGGCACGCACACATTTCTGACTTGTCGTGGCACGTTGGTAGTCGCCCGCTTCAACGCCGGTAAAGCGGTTCTTGAACTGAACCATGCCGGAGTTGGTGAACATCAGCGTCGGATCATTGCGCGGGACCAACGGACTGGAGGCCACGACCTCATGTCCCTGACGTTTATAGTAATCAAGGAAGGTAGAACGGATGTCTGACAGGCTGGTCATGGCACTTCTTTCGGGCGGGTTAATTGCGATCCATGAAATAGCCCTGCGCCTGCCCCAAGTCCACAGCCTGCAAACGAAAAAGGGCGCAAGGTTTCCCCTGCGCCCTTCAATTTTGAATTTCGCGCTGGATTAGTCTTCCAGCAAAGCACCATCATCATTGGCGGCATCTTCGGAACCGTCAAAATCAAGCCCATGTGCAGCGCGGATTTTATCCTCAATCTCGACAGCGAAATGCGGGTTGTCGCGCAGGAATTGCTTGGCGTTTTCACGGCCCTGCCCGATGCGCTCATCCCCATAAGAGAACCAAGAGCCGGATTTCTCAACAACACCGGCTTTTACGCCCATATCGACAAGCTCACCCATCTTGGAAATGCCTTCGCCATACATGATGTCGAATTCCACAACCTTGAACGGTGGTGCGACCTTGTTCTTTACGATCTTGACCTTGGTGGTGTTGCCCACAACTTCGTCGCGGTCTTTCACGGCACCAATACGGCGAATGTCCATGCGCACGGAGGAGTAGAACTTTAGCGCGTTGCCGCCTGTCGTGGTTTCAGGCGAGCCGAACATAACGCCGATTTTCATGCGGATTTGGTTGATGAAAAGAACGGTACATTTGGTCCGGCTGATTGACCCCGTCAGCTTACGCATCGCTTGGGACATCAAACGGGCATGTACGCCAACAGAATGATCCCCCATGTCGCCTTCAAGTTCAGACTTCGGCGTCAGCGCCGCAACTGAGTCGACAACAACCATGGAAACCGCGCCGGAACGCACCAGTGTGTCAACAATTTCAAGGGCTTGCTCGCCGGTATCTGGCTGCGAGATCAGCAGTTCATCAAGGTTAACACCCAGTTTTTTGGCGTAGCCGGGGTCAAGTGCGTGCTCGGCATCAACAAAGGCACACACGCCGCCCTTTTTCTGCTCTTCTGCAATGCAGTGCAGTGTTAGCGTTGTCTTACCAGATGATTCAGGGCCGTAAATTTCAACGATACGCCCTTTCGGAATGCCGCCAATGCCAAGCGCAATATCCAACCCCAACGAACCGGTTGAAGTGCTTTCAATCTCTTGGATAGCGTTACCGCCCAAAGTCATGATTGAGCCTTTGCCGAACTGACGTTCGATCTGTGCCAGCGCGGAATCGAGCGCCTTTTGCTTATCCGCGGATTTCTTATCGGTCATTTTTAAAAGCTCTGCCGTTGCCATGATTTTATTCCTTATTCCACGCCCTACTGAGGGTAGCAATTACTTGCTTCGTTCACCTCTTGTTCTCACTCTTATGAGATCAAAACGAGAACACATCAACTAAAATCGTTCACAACTGATCTTTCATACCAATTGGTTAAAGAGTAGTTTACGACAAACCGGTGAGTGGAGCCCTATGTAAATGCTTGTTTTCGCAAAAGAAAAATTGGTCCTTCTGGCCTTGCCCAAGACCGGCACAACAGCGATCGAAGAAGCCCTGGCACCGCGGGCCGACATGACATTGCGCAACCCAGCGATTCTAAAACACACCCCAGCCTACCGTTACATCCGCTATTTGGAGCCCTATTTGGGCAAGTGCGGCGTCAACGATTTGGAAGTGGTTTGCACGGTCCGCCACCCAATCGGTTGGCTCGGAAGCTGGTACCGGTATCGTCAACGCCCCGCGGTAGATGGCAAACCCCAAAGCACAAAGGGTGTGTCGTTCGATGATTTTGTGAATGACTACGCCAAAGGGGACCCGACCAGTTGGTCCCATGTTGGTGATCCCAAAAAGTTCGTGCGCGACAATGAGGGCGAAATGGCCGTCGATCATTTGTTCCAATATGAGCAGCTCGACAAATTAGTCGACTTCCTTGAGGACCGGTTAGATTTCAAAATCTCACTTGAAAAGCACAATGTGTCTCCTGGTGGCGACATGACGTTAAGCCGCCAAACCGAGAACAAGCTCATGCGAAAACGGCCCGAGTTGTACTCGGATTGGGAAGCAGCAAGACGCAGCTAAAGGCGTCCCTATTCACATTTCCAAACGCGCGGCATTTGACTAAACGTAGCAAACCCCATTACATATTCCCAAATAAGAATATGTAGGGACGAGCCATGACGTTATCACGCAGAAAGCTGCTCTCAATGAGTGCCGCAGGGCTTGCTGGATCGCTCTGGCCGCATAACCCCTTGATGGCGAAAACAGAAATCGGTGCGTTCACTTTGACGTCCCTTTCAGACGGGTCGCTAACACTTCCCGCATCGATGGTTCTAGCCCCCCTTCCCGAAAAGGACCGCGAAGGCGCGATTGCCGAATTTGGGATTGGCGACGTCATGACGCCCCCTTGCAATATCACATTGCTGCAAACAGATGAGCGCAACATCCTGTTTGATGTCGGAGCAGGGTCTGAATTCATGAGCAGTGCAGGCTTTCTTATTGATGCGCTTGTTGAGATTGGCCTTACACCCGACGACATCACTGATATCGCCTTTACCCATGCGCACCCCGATCACATTTGGGGTCTCGTGGATGATTTCGACGATCTTCTGTTTGCGAACGCGCGTCATTTGATTGGCCAACAAGAGTGGGACTATTGGACCAATCCTGAAACCGTCGACACCATTGATGAAGGGCGCACCACCTTCGCTGTGGGGGCTGCACGACGTCTGGCGCGGATTGAGGACAACATCACCTTCTTTAACGATGGTGAGGAAATCTTACCAGGCGTGGCGGCGCGCGCCACCTTTGGTCATACCCCTGGGCATATGGCCTTTGAGGTGCGGCAAGGCTCAAATGCGATGATGATTCTTGGGGATTGTATCGGTAACGATCACATCGCACTGGCCCATCCAAGTTGGAAAACCGGTTCAGATCAAGACATGGACATGGGTGCGGCGACGCGCACGTCCCTGTTGGACCAGATCACCCACGATCAAATTCCGGTTCTTGGCTTTCACATGCAAGGCAACGGCATCGGACGTATCGAACGCGCTGGCGACGGGTACCGATTTGTTCAGGATATTTAGGCCGCGACAACCTGCGGCCTTTCCAACACCAGCTGCGCACCCATCGCCCCGATCCACATGCACCCTACGGCGACCCATGCCGTTAGCGAGAAGATCGCGCCACCTGACATGCCTGCGCCCACAGCGCAGCCGCCAGCCAGCATGCTGCCAAACCCCATCAGAAACGCGCCGATCAAATAGCGTTCCATCGGGGTATCGTGCCCAAAACGTTGGATGTGCAAACCAGACGTCAAAGCAGCGGTAATTGCTGCTCCGATAAACACGCCCGGAACGAGGCCAAGGCCGAAACCCATTGGCAGGCTTGGCTCAGTTACTAGTGCCATCAAAGTATCAGCCGACGGCCCTGTGAACGTCACAGAGGTGATTGAAACCACATCAAAAGATGCTTGTGCGATCTGATAGGTGCCGACCCAGCCCCCCGCAACCGCCAGGCCAACAATCACCGCCGCGCCATGCTGTGAAACGGGAACCTGTTTTCGTGTCGCAAAGACCAGTGCGCCCACAAAGCAAATGCCAGCAAGTGTCGCAGCACCCGTCGCGTTCAACCCGATGAGAGCTAGAAAATCACGCGAAGATCCCCCTTGGATCGACCACAAGCCCGACAAATAGATCCGCGCTGGCGCGAGAACCCCGCTGAGGGATGCCTGCGCCACGACCGTCAGGACCAATCCCGTCACAAGTGCGCGTAGGTTTCCTGTGCCGGACAGCACCAATAGACGGCTCGCGCAGCCCCGCGCCAGCACCATTCCGACACCAAACATTAGGCCGCCGATGATTGCACCAGACAGGCTGCCGACATTTGCAAGCTGGCGTGCGTCTGCGACGCTTAGCCAACCCATTACGATGGAAAACTGAACCCCGAAGACCGCTGCGCAAAACGCGACAAGCCAGATGCTTAACCGACTTCCGAACCGGCCTTGCGCGACCTCAATCGTCGCCGCACGTAGGCAGAATTTTGATTGGTACGCGGCAGCGCCAAACACCAGCCCGATGATACCGCCAAGTGCAAACAATACAGCGCCGTCGCCGTAGATTTCCAAGAGGTTTTCCATGCCACCTACCCGTTATCGAGCGTTGGTTGCGCTATTGTGCCGCCATTGGAATACGCGCCAACTCGCACTGAGACCAAAGCAGCTCCAACGCGCCAACGAGGTTATCAATATCCGCGTGGCTATGGACCGGAGACGGCGTGATGCGCAGACGTTCTGTCCCCTTTGGAACAGTTGGATAGTTGATCGGCTGAATGTAAATTCCGTGGTCTTTCAATAAGATATCAGACAGGTATTTGCATTTGACTGGATCGCCGACCATCACCGGAATGATGTGGCTGTCGTTGTCGGTGTGCGGAATTCCGACTGCGTCCAGACGCGCGCGCACTTGTGCGACACGCTGCTTGTGCTGCGCACGCTCAAAGCTGCTGTCCTTGAGATGACGCACAGACGCCGCTGCACCGGCTGCTACAGCTGGTGGAAGCGCAGTCGTGAAAATGAACCCGCTCGCGAAGGACCTGATGAAGTCACACAGCGCCGTGGATGCAGCAATATAGCCCCCCATGACGCCAAATGCTTTGCCGAGCGTCCCTTCGATCACCGTCAGGCGATCCATAAGGCCACGTTCCTCGGCAATGCCACCACCACGCGGACCGTAAAGGCCAACGGCGTGAACCTCATCAAGGTAGGTCATGGCATTGTATTTGTCTGCCAAATCACAAATTTCCTCAATCGGGCCAATGTCGCCGTCCATCGAGTAAACGGATTCAAACGCGATCAGTTTCGGGCGCTCAAGCGGTTGCGCCTTCAACAGCTCTTCAAGGTGTTCGACATCGTTGTGGCGGAACCGCTGACATTCGGCACGTGAATGACGGATGCCTTCAATCATGCTGGCATGGTTCAATGCGTCTGACAGCACTAAGCAATCCGGAATACGCGCGGCCAAAGTACCAAGCGCGGCCCAGTTGGACACATAGCCCGATGTGAACAGTAGTGCGGCTTCTTTGCCATGCAAGTCCGCGAGTTCCTGTTCCAGAACAACATGTTGGTGGGTCGTGCCAGAAATATTGCGCGTGCCGCCTGCCCCAGCGCCGACCGTATCAATCGCGTCATGCATCGCGCCCAGAACGTCTTCGTGCTGGCCCATGCCAAGATAGTCGTTGGAACACCAGATCGTCACGTCGCGCTTTTCATCGCCGTCACGGTTTAACGCCTGCGGAAAAGAGCCGCGCTTGCGTTGGAGGTCAGCAAAAACACGGTAGTTGCCGTCGTCGCGCAGGCGGTCAAGTTCGCCGGTGAAGAAATCAGTGTAGTTCATAACGCGCGTTATTCTCCGAGGGCTTCTTGGACGATATCGTCAAGAAAGCGTTGGACCTTCTGCATTTCGCCAGTCGGGTAGTTTCGATAGCCGATCATCACTTCGCCATCCCGTTCGGCGACAAAAACGCCGTAGGGGCAGTATGCGATGTTCATTGGGTCCGCTTCCATCACTTCGCGGGACAGGCTGGCGGAACAAAACACAAAGATGTCTGCGGCTGTGAACAACTCAACGTCGCTGCCCACGTCCTGCGCGGTGCGCGCCAGCATCTCACCGGTGTGGCTGACGTAATCAATGACCAAACCTTGGCCAACAATTGCGCTTTCCACCGAAAAAGTTGCGTCATCAAAGGATCCGTCAAACGTATAGACGGTGGACCCTTGCGCCGCGGAAATCGTGGCAATTGCGCTAAAGCAAACTGAAAGCAGAAATTGTTTCATTGTCTTTTCTCCAAAGTTCAACGTTTGGTAACGCAATTGGGTGTGCTGGACCGTGATCTAGATCAAAGCCCAGCACCTATATTTTTAGCCAAACATGTCGGCTGTGATCCCGTCATACCAACCAACGGATTCCTCAAACGTCGCTTGGCGCACTTCTGCGCTTTCACCAACTTCTGAAATGAATCCATCAACTTTGGCGATCTTTTCGTCCGTTGCTTCATAAGAAGCACCAACTTTAACACCGTCATTGGTGTCGATCAGTGACCAGCAAGTGTTCGCAAAACGTGCCGGGAACACAGTGGACCCAGTCAGCGCACCGCGTACAGCATTGGCACAAACCTTCGCTTGCGAGTTGGCCGAGAAGCCAGACTTCGGCATATCGCCCTGCGCACAAGCATCACCCAAGACGTGGATGTTTTCGTCCATCTTGGAGGACAGGTCAGCCGCGTTTACAGGGGCCCAGTTGCCTTCAGTGATGCCAGCGATTTCCGCAATTTTACCCGCTTTCATAGCTGGGATAACGTTACAGACGTCAACATTGGTGACATCGCCATCAATGCTCAGCGTCATGGCGTTTGGATCAACTTCAACGTTATCACCGCCAAAGTCAGGACCAACGCGTTCGATCATGCCAGCATAGTGGTCGTTCCAACCTGCTTCAAACAGCCCCTGCTTTGAGAACTTTTCCTTCGGGTCCGCGATCAGGATCTTGGCCGTTGGGTTTGTTTCTTTCAGCATATGCGCAACCATGCTCACACGCTCGTATGGGCCAGGAGGGCAACGGAATGGGTTTGGCGGCGCCACCATTGCGTAGGTGCCGCCCTGTGGCATCGCTTCAATCTGGGCGCGCAGAAGTTCAGTCTGGGAACCTGCTTTGTAGGCGTGTGGCATCGCATTCTGGGATGTCACATCCCAACCTGCAACTGCGCCATCAACGAAATCGATGCCAGGTGACAGGATCAGACGATCATATGGGATCGTGTGGCCGCCCGCTGTCGCAACTGTTTTCGCATCGCGATCAACGCCCGTTGCCCAGTCATGCACGACGTTAATGCCGTATTCACCCGCCAATGTTCCATAAGAATGGCCCAAGCTTTCCATTGAACGGAATCCGCCCAAATAAAGGTTGGAGAAGAAACAGGTGTAATAGGTGCGTGTTGGTTCGATCAGCGTAACGTCGATTTCGCCATTGCTGTCCTTGGCGATGTAACGTGCAGCGGTTGCGCCACCCGCGCCCCCGCCAACAATTACAACACGTGGTTTTGCATGGCCGTCCGCACGAACCAACAATGGCGCGGCAAATGTGCTGGCTGCTGCCGCTGCGGTGCCTATAAAGGCGCGTCTGTTGAATTTCATCTCACTTTTCTCCCTAAATTGCACCGATTATTCGATGTCTTTGAAATACGCAGCGAGTGCCGCTATTTCTTCGTTTGATAGCCTCCCAGCCATCATCTGCATGACAGGATGAAGACGGACCCCATCTTTGTAGGCATGCATGGCGATCACGAAGTCTTCGCTTGGCCAATGGGTTATGCTGGGAATGCCGCTGGCCGCGCCACTGGTTTGGTGGCACGCTGTGCATTCGCCAGACAGGTATTCGCCGTAAGCCGGATCCCCCACAATCGCGAGGATCTCAGGCGCAACCTCATGGTCGATGGCCGCCGCTGTTGGGGCGGATTCCGGAATGTCGCGTGGGTTGTCCGAAAACAGACGCAGGTAGGCCAAGACGTCATCTCGGTCTTGTTGTTCTTCCAATCCACGAAACGACATTCGCGTATTAGACACCAATGAACGCGGGTCCTCGATGTAGGCATCAAGGGTGTCATACGTCCAGACCAGACCACCCGCCGCCGCACGTTCCATACCGCGCGAGTAACGGAACCCATCAGATTGCCCCGCCGCACGGTCAAAAATTCCGTTAAGCTGCGGGCCGACCCGATCAACCGCATCTGCACCAATCTGGTGGCAACTTGCGCATTGGCGATAAAGGTCTTCGCCGCGCGTGGCATCGCCGCCAACTTCGGCATGCGCCACCGCTGCAATCGCAACGGTGGACACGGCCATTATGTAGCTCACCACGCTCTTCATTCAGTGCCAACGCTTTGAATGTAGGCGATAATCGCGGCGATATCTTCGGGGTTACGAACACCACGGAAAGCCATTTTGGTGCCAGACATTGTACCACGTGGATCCGTTAGGAAAGCTTCAAGCGCTTCTGCGGTCCAAGTGTCTCCCGCCTCGCCCGCATCCCGCATCACGTTGGAATAGCGAAAGCCGTCAACGCTGCCGATGGTGCGGCCAAGCAGACCGTTCAATTCCGGCCCTGTACGGTTTGATGCGTTTTCACCGACCTCGTGGCAGGATGAACACTGACGGAACGCACCTTGGCCCGCTTCGATCAATGCAGGATCAATCGCGCCTTCTGCGCCTTCAGCGGCGGCGTCTGTTCCTGCGGCGTGCTCAGTCATACTTGCCTGAGCATCCCCTTCGGTTTCTGGCGTAACGTCGACAACAGATGCATGCATCGTGATCTCAACACCGTCTTTACAATCCGTCATACAAGGCTCGGTACGCCAAACGGTGTATTCAGTGTCTGCACGGTCATCGAGAACAAATCCGTCCGCATTGGGAAGTTCAACATCCATGAAATTCTCATCGCTTAACACGAAATCATCGTCGATCAGATCGTTGGAATACAGGATATAAGCCACAATCGCATAGGTTTCATCCGCGCTTAACGTGCCTGCGTTGCCAAACGGCATAGATCGGTTGATGTAGTCCCAAGATGTGGACAGGTACGGCCAGTATGACCCGATTGTCTTTACTGGGTCCTCATCAGAAAGCGTGCCAAAACCACCTGCCAGAACTGGCCAGTTCCCTGACCCTTCGGCAAAATCACCATGACACGCAGCGCATTGTTCAACGAACAGTTCTTCGCCCGTCCAAACATCGCCACTGCCCACGGGCAAACCGCGCCCGTCTGGAAGAACATCAACGTCCCATGCTGCGATTTCTTCAGGCAATGCTTCACGGCCAAGGCCATAAACAGTCTCAGCAACGGGTGCGGGCTGCGTTAACCCGCCCCCTGCTGCTGCAATCACTTGCAGTTCATCGCGCTCGGCGGCCAAGCGTTCAATCTCGGCTTCTGCAGCACGTGAATTGGCGACAGCATCCGCTGCGGTGCTGGTCGATTGCTCAACCTGAATTTCAAGGCTTTCGATCTTTTGTTCAGCATAATCCCGTGAGGTGAAGCCATATGCGCCCCCCAACATGAGGGCCGTACCGCCAATTGCAGGGAGAAATAGATTAAGAGACTTCGACATTCTCGGCGACCCCTTCTTCGTTCACGAACCATGTCTGGATGCAGTTGTTGTGGTAGACCGAATTCTCGCCGCGCATCTCGCGGAGCTGGTCTTTTGTTGGCTGGACGTAGCCGGTGTCATCCATCGCGCGGGCCTGCATCAGCATCTCGCTGCCGTCCCAATCCATGTCGTAATAGAAACGGGTCAGTGCTTTGGCATCGCCTTGCTTGCCCAAACGCGCAGTTTCCCATGTGACGCCGCCATCAATGGACACATCGACACGTGTGATCTTACCGTGGCCGGACCATGCGAGACCGGACACAACAAGCGGGCCAGGTCCGTGCGTGATCGGCATTTGTGGGCTCGGCGATGTGATGACGGATTTCGCGTCCATCACCCATGTCCATTTACGCGCAACGCCGTCCTCGTGAAGGTCGGTGTATTTGGACGTTTCCTCGCGGCTTTCAACGGCGGCATCTGTGATTTCAATACGGCGAAGCCACTTGATCCACATATTGCCTTCCCAACCCGGCACGACGAGGCGCACAGGGTAACCATGCTCCATCCGCAAAGCCTCGCCGTTAGCTTTGAATGCAACGAGCACGTCATCCAAAGCTTTTTCCATAGGAATAGAACGGCCGTTTGACGACGCATCAGCCCCTTCAACATAAACCCACTTGTCAGTCAAATCGCCTGCCGCATCGAGGCCCGCTTCGGCCAACAAAGTGCGCAGTGGCACGCCAGTATATTCCATATTGTGGATCATGCCGTGGGTGAACTGCGCGCCGTTCAACTGTGCGCCTGCCCATTCCATGCCTGTGTTCGCCGCACATTCGCAGAAATACACGTGGTTTTCGCGTGGAAGGCGTTCAAGATCGGCATAGGTAAACACCAACGGACGATCGACCAAGCCGTTGATCATCAAGCGATAATCATCTTTGCTCAGCTCAATCGCGCCAGAGTGGTGGCGTTCAAATGCACAGCCTTGTGGTGTGATCGTGCCCTCAAGCGCATGGATCGGTGTAAAGTTGATCGACGAAATTGGGGACGCTGTCAGCCATGCCACATTGCGGCGCACGACGTCTGTTTCGAATTTGATCGGCAACCCGTAAGGCGTTTCATCAACACCAACACCCAGATATGACGCCCAGTCCTGTAGTTCAGTGATCGCCGGATCAGGCGCGCCCTGTGCGGCCGCCTGCCCTGCGACAGTTCCCGCAGCGACTGCTGCGCTGCCGCGCAAAAACGCGCGACGGGATGTTTTTGCAAACTCATCCATTTCTATTGCTCTCCTTATGCGCCAGCAACGTCGACACTGGTGTTCGGTGCGACGCTGACGGTGCCGATCCGTTTGATGTAGTTTTCGACAACGTCCCAAATTGGCGGGCCTTCTGTGCCCTCATTCACCGACGCCCACCCCGCGACCATGTAGGTCTTGGACGGATCAATCGCTTCACCAGTCTTGAGCAGTGTCAGGTTGCTGACGCGCTCGCCGATGGGCTTGTTGATGTCGATGCGGTAGCCCATGCCACCAACGCGAACCATGTCGCCGCCTTGCTGGTAATATGGGTCCTCATTGAACAGGTTATCCGCGACGTCTTCCATGATGGTGTGAATGAATTCACCTGTCATTTCAGTACGATAGGCGTTCGGATACGTCATAGACGTAACATTCCAAAGATCTTCACGTGTGATGTCTTGACCCGGCAAGATAGACGGTCCCCACCGCACGCCTGGTGACATGGCAATATCGGCTTCGCGCTCTTGGATCAGCGCATCACAGATCAGATCATCCCATGATCCGTTAAAATTCCCGCGGCGATACAATGTGGTGTCATCAGCCGTACGGCCCAGAACTTCGGACAGTTCAGCCTCAAACGGCGCTCGCTGCTCGTCGATCACGGCTGTGACCTCGGCATCGGGTTCGATCACGTCGGAAAAAATCGGGATCAGCTTGTGGCGGAAACCCATCATCTTGCCGTCGCGCACATCCAGATCGACGCGGCTGACGAATTTACCGTTAGAGCCCGAGGCGATGATGATGGTGTCACCAACGATCACGGGTTCAGGCAATGCATCATGGGTGTGACCCGCAAGGATCACGTCGATCCCAGTCACGCGGCCTGCCATAGCTTTGTCGACGTCGAACCCGTTATGCGACAGGCAAACAACCAGTTCGGCCCCTGCCGCACGAACTTCATCAACCATTTCCTGCATCCGCTGATCGCGAATACCGAAGGAATACTCAGGGAACATCCAACCGGGGTTTGCGATCGGCATGTAAGGAAACGCCTGCCCGATCACGGCGACCTTTACACCGCCACGCTCAAAGAACTTATACGGCGCAAAGTCTTCGGCCGGTTCATCCCACTCAGAATCAAAAATGTTCTGGCCAAGGGCCGCGAACGGCAGCTCATTTACGATATCACGCACGCGGCCAGACCCGAGCGTGAATTCCCAGTGGAACGTCATCGCGTCTGGCTTCAGCATGTTCATCACGTTGACCACGTCTTGGCCTTCTGTGTGATAACACGTGTAAGACCCGTGCCATGTGTCGCCGCCATCCAGCAGCAGCGCATCAGGACGTGCAGCGCGGATTGAGTTCACAACAGTGGACACGCGGTCCATGCCACCCATCTTGCCGTAGCCTTGGGCCAAAGCGGAAAAATCGTTATATGTCAGTGCGTAATGGGAC
This sequence comes from uncultured Octadecabacter sp., assembly GCA_937969445.1. GTDB lineage: Bacteria > Pseudomonadota > Alphaproteobacteria > Rhodobacterales > Rhodobacteraceae > Octadecabacter. Next base: position 12,667 of record CALBVZ010000022.1, read on the forward strand.
GAACTTCCATCATCGATACCGTAGGCTTTGCGGAAATCTGCGCCCGTAATATGTGGCACAGCACCCTTGTTGCTGCCAACGCCAAGGTTCACTTCAGGCTCGCGGAAATAGATCGGCTTAAGCTGTGCGTGAATGTCCGTTACGTGGATCAGGGACACGTTGCCGTAGGTGTCAAAATCCAACAGATCGTTTTGCGACAACGTCTGCTGCGCGGCCAGTTTGCCCCAGTTGCCGAATCCGGACGCACCGACAAGCGCGCTCGCTGCCATACTGGCTTGTAGAAAATCACGGCGAGAAATCATGCTGTGTCCTGCTTCATAATTCGAATTCACATTCCGAAAGGTGAATGTATCAAGGGAAAGAAAGGCCGCGTACGCTTTCACGCCGCGGCCTTTCGGGAGGATTAGTTTCGTACGGACGGACCTTCGACGTCCAAACCGTTACCGCGTGATGCGACATAAAGCTCAAGTGCGACGAATTCTGGTGAACCAACCGCATAGGTTTCGGCCCGTGTGTCACGTACACAACCGCGGAAGCGCGAATGTACACCGTTCAAACGCGCGTTCTTCAGGCGGTACGTTGGGAAACCATTGATCTGGCCTTGGCTCAGGTGGTCCGCGCGGATGTTGTTGCCGTAGTTGTCTTCGTGGCAATTTGCGCAAGACAGCTCAAGCAAACCGGTGCGTGTGTAATAGAGGTCACGCCCCTGCTCCCATGCGGCCTGTGCTGGGCCGTCGATCGCAACGTTGACTGGCATACCGCGAGATACGGAGGCCAGAAGCGCAGTCATGTTCAACAAGTCAGATTTGTCATACGCCCATTCCTCAGCTCCCATCTGCTCAGTGCGGCAGGCGTTGATTTGCATGGTCAATGTCCGCACTTCTTCTGCGTTGTCATTCCACTTTGGATAGGTCGCGCTGACACCGGCCATTTCCTCGGCATCGCCATGACAGCTTGCACAAGACTCGCCCGCTTCGCCTTCGACCTTGGTCCAAGACTCAAGACCTGAATCCACAAAGATCATGCCCGGGTTCTCGAAATCATCCAGTTGAAACGCTTGCGTTTCTGTTGACCGATACACCCAACCTGACGTGATTTCATCGAGGTTTTCGACATGCGCAGGTGCCGGAGCACGCACAGTAATCTCAAGCTCGCCGTTTACGACAAGGTCTGCGTCCTCATCCGCGACGGCCTGCCCAAACGGAACGGCCAGTGCAAGGCACACAGCACCCATTGAAGTCAGTGTTCTTTTCATCTTGGCCCCTCCCCGGGTCAGTGATTAACTAACGGCGATGTCTTTTGTGTCGGTGTAGATGTCACCGTCATCGTCGTACCATGTGAATTCAAACGTGCCGGATTCTGGGACGATCGCTTGGAATTCAAGGAACGGATTGGTCGAAATCGCAGGTTCCATTGTGACGTCAATTACGTTCTGCCCGTTGAAATCACAGGTGAAACGATTGATGATCGAACGCGGAATGACGTTTCCATCGCCATCTTTGCGCTGACCGGATTCCATTGGATGAGAGATCAGCGTTTTGATCGTGATCGTTTCGCCTACGGATGCTTCGCGTGGAACGCGAATGCGTGGTGTTACATTTTCTGCCATGTTCTTATGCTCCCTTAGCCGCCGCAGCCGCCGATTGTGACTTTCACTTCTTGGCGGGCCTGAACGAAGGTGCCGTCTGCCATTTGTGCGATCGCGAGAACATCTTGCGTTCCTGCAAGGCGGATCCGTGTGGATGCCTGCTGTGCGCCTGCAAGTGGGCCGAAGTTAAACGTGCCAACAGCTGGTGTCGGGTTGCCCGTTGCCAGAACCAAGATCGCAACCGCGCCCGGGGCGTCGACTTCGATTGGCACAGTGTTGCCGTTTTCAGCGATTTCTGGCGCAACGAGCGTGATGCCACCTTCACCGATTTCAGCGCCGCCTGTGAAGGCCGCAACGTCTGCATCGACATCCGCCATTACCTTGAACGGAATAGCTGCCGCGACTGCGGAGCCTATTGCCAGTCTGAGCGTATCTCTACGTGTAAAGCTCATGATTTCTCCTGTTTATTCTTAGAAAGCTGACGATTACTCGGTCAACGTCATTAGGTATGCGACCACATCTTCGATCTCTTGTGCGGTCAGAATTGGGTCAATATCGCCTACTGCTGCGCGGCCTGTGTAGCCGTCGCCTGCGCGAATGAAGCCTTCGGTCTTGTAAAAGGATGGCATGACCGATTCAGGGAATGTCATCTTCGCGCTTGCGACGATGCCACGAAGATCAGCTTCTTCCCAACGTTCGCCGACGAAATCCAAAGACGGGCCAACTTCCCCGTGGAATGGATATTCCTCAAGCGCGGTCACTTGATGGCAAGCAATGCAATTGCCCTTGCCACGTGCGACCATGATCTCAAGGCCTGCCGCCGGATCGCCGGGTTGACCAGACAAAGATGCCTCGATCTGACCGTATTCACCGAAGGTGATGTCACTTGGTGCTGTTTCGGCGAACGCAATGGTCCCCATGCCCGCAACAGCCGCTGCTAGTATCGTTCTTTTCATGGGCCCCTCCCAGAGTCCGTCCTCTTGTTGTGTACCGTAGCGCACCGAACCAAATTATCGCAACAACAAAATCAACTATTTGAATGTGACAATGTGAAGCGACATTTTACTCAACAATTCCACGCTCTTGCAGGATGCGTGCGTGATAACGTTGGAAGGTTTCGTCGCTTTCATAGCCGTCTTCGCTAATCCAGTTCAGCAAATTCAGTGTCGTCCACGTCCCGAAAGCGCCCGGCATGGACACAATCGCCGCATCATCCGCGGCGACGTCATTCGCAATTTCTGGTGGAAAGAACATAAGCATTGGCGTGAAGTTCGCATTCCAACGCTGGACCATATCTTTCTCGGATAACGTCTCACCGTCGAAGTCGGTTACCTCGACGTCGCCAAACATATTAATTTGGACGACATAAAAGTCATCCATCAACGCGGCCGTGATCTCTGGGTCGGGGAACACCTCTTCGTACATCTTGGTGCAATAAATGCAGCCGCGCTGTTCGATGATCACCATCAACGTTTTGCCTTGCGCCTCGGCCTCTTCCAAATCTTCGCGCAGGTCTTTGAACGTCTCTTCAATCCAAGGGGCCTCGTGCAAACCATCGTCGCCAAGTTCAGCGGCGAATCCAGGTGTCGCTAGCAAAGCGAGGGCTGCAAGTGTCGAACGAAACATTTGAAATCTCCTTTAACCAAGAGTTGTGAAAGACGGGAATGTGCGGATCATCCAATCCGCAATGAGATTGATTGAATTGCTCGCGATGAGAACCGCAAAGAGGATCAACATCGCGCCCATGACCTTTTCAACAACGCCGAGGTATTTGCGGTTGCGTTGTGCCCAACCTAGAAATGGGCGCGCAAAAAAGGCCGCGATAATAAACGGGGACGTCATGGACAGCCCGTAGACCGCCAGTAGGGCCCCGCCCTCCCAGATATTTCCAAACCCGCTGGCCATCATCAGGATCGACGCCAATGCCGGCCCCACGCAGGGTGTCCACCCAAACCCGAACGCGAGGCCCATCAGATAGGCCCCGATAATGTTGGACGGTTTAGCACTGCTTTCAATCCGCGCTTCGCGGTACAAAAGCGGAATGCGCATGACCCCGAGGAAATGCAGGCCGAATAACAATAGGATTGCCGCCGCGACCCAGCGCAGCTCATCCTTCCATTGCCCGAAGACGCCCCCAACAGCGGTCGCCCCCATCCCGAGCAGAATGAAAATTGTCGTGACACCAAAGGCGAATGCAATGGCGGCACAGATCAAACGGCGCTGCGTCCCCGGTGGAAAATCATCCTCGCCTTGCAGCTCGTTCATGGACACACCTGCCATATAGCTTAAGTAAAATGGAACCATCGGAAGGATGCAGGGCGTGAAAAAGGACAGCAGCCCTGCAATCATTGCTCCAAAGAATGTGATCTCATGCATGTCAGGCTTTCTTGAAACAGCGCTTAATTCATATTACAATAATTGAATGTTTAATCACTTGACCAGAGTTTTCGCGGCGACCGTGTTTTTCGCCCTGCCGACATTGACGCAGGCTGAAACCGCTTTGCTGATGGCTGAAGAACCGGGCTGCGTGTATTGCGCACAGTGGAATGCGCAGATCGGCCCGATCTACGGCAAAACCGGTGAAGGTGCTGCTGCACCATTGCGCCGTGTTGATATCACCCAAACGCTCCCAGCTGACATCACCCTCGCCCGCGCGATCAACTTCACACCGACGTTTGTGTTGCTGGTCGACGGTGAAGAAGTGTCGCGTCTTGAGGGTTATCCAGGCGAAGATTTCTTTTGGGGACTTGTCGGCATGATGCTTGAGCGCAACGACATCCCGTTTGAGGTTAAGTCGGTTTCCGGCAGTGATGACACGTGACACACCATCCGATTATTAATTCGCGCGAGTCTCGCAAAACGAACAAGAACACTGTAAACGAGCATGAATTGGTGGCGAAAACCTCGCTACGCAGGCCCAAGAGCAGATGAGCAACATGTCCCTTCCCGTACTTGATGACAGCCTTAGCGAAGCCGAAATTGACCGTATGGTTGAAAGCGCAGCCAACGCGACGAGCTTTCTCAAGGCGATTGGCCATGAGGGTCGCCTGTTGATCCTTTGCCATCTCGCAAGCGGTGAGAAATCCGTTGCCGAGCTGGAACATTTGCTATCTGCACGCCAAGCTGCGGTATCCCAACAGCTGGGCCGCCTACGACTTGAAGGGCTTGTGAAACCTCGTCGCGAAGGCAAAGCAATTTACTACAGCTTGACGGATGACCGCTGTAAGCGGATCATTTCAGTCGTCTACGATCTATTCTGCAACAATGACTGATCGACGCGCGGGGAGGTAAGCCGCGTTGATCAAGTCAATTAGGGAGGACGCACCATGCTGGACGCTTGGGGTGATGGAACTGTTGCTGCACTCGGCGGTGCCTTTGGGGGGATTCTTCTCGGATTGGCTGCGCGTTTGGGTCGATTTTGCACGCTCGGTGCGATCGAAGACTATGCTTTTGGACGCAGTGATGTGCGATTGCGGATGTGGGTTCTTGCGATCGGCACCGCGGTTTTTGGCACATTCATAAGTCTCGCGTTCGGGTTGGTCACTCCGACGGCTTCGTTTTACCTAAACCTAAACGTAGCACCCATCGCGACGATTTTTGGCAGCTTATTATTCGGCTACGGTATGGCGATGGCTGGAAACTGTGGGTTCGGCGCGATTGCGCGACTTGGTGGCGGCGACTTGCGCTCGTTTGTCATTGTGGTGGTCATGGGTATGGCGGCCTACGCGACACTCTCTGGACCCATTGCGTGGCTTCGCGTTGCGGTGTTCCCGCCACAAAGCGCTGCCTTAAAACCACAGGGTATCGCCCATTTCATCAATGGTTTCACGGGCCTCCCCGTTTGGGCCATTGGATCCGTGATTGGACTTGGCCTTGTTGTGCTTGCGCTGTCCAGCACAGCGATGCGTTCGGACAAGCGGGCGATGTTTTGGTCCGTCGCTGTTGGCATTGCGGTCATAAGCGCGTGGATATCTACCAGCTGGATCGCGGCGAACGGTTTTGATGGTACGCCCGTGGTGTCCCACACGTTCTCGGCCCCAATTGGGGAAACGATGATCTATGCGATGACGGCATCGGGCCAAACACTGAGCTTTGGAATTGGGTCGGTTGCGGGTGTTTGGCTTGGTGCGTTTATTGGTAGTCTTATAAAGGGTCATTTCCGGTGGGAAGCCTGCGAAGACCCACGCGAGTTGCGCCGTCAGATCTTTGGCGCTGCGATGATGGGTGTTGGCGCTGCCATCGCATTAGGGTGCAGCATCGGCCAAGGTCTGTCTGCGTTTTCACTGCTGGCTTTCTCAGCACCGCTCGCATTCATTTCAATGTTCATCGGCGCACGTATTGGCCTGCGACACCTCATTGAAGGCTTCGTGCCTGCCGAATAGGCACCCAAGAACGCGAGGTCGCGCTACGCGCTTTGCCACCTTGCTAGAAACTTAGCAATCCCTTGGGCGGCAGCATCGGTTTCCCTAGTGTCAGCCAAGGCCTCGATACATGTGTCAAGGACAGTATCGTCTATCCGAGGACCCAATGATCGGGCCAATTCTTTAGCGCGAACAACCGCTTGCGGGTATGTGTCGAGGTACGTGGAGCAATTACTAGCACCGAAAGCCTCGCAAACTTTCGATTATGCAGAAATATACCCACTTACGATGACTGGTCTTAGGAGTGATATTTCGCGAGTGATCACGTCAATCTTTAACGGCCCACACAGTGCTTTCGACCAGGGTTAGATCTGTGGCCAACTCATCCCATATAGCAGCCATTCGCTGCGGCGACTGGTGGCGTTTTTCGCTTAGCATTTCAGCCTGTACCACCATACCCGTCGATCTACCGCCCGATCATAGGAGATCGAAAACCGATCTTGCGCTTCATCATTTGGAACGCGGTAAAAAACGAAACAGCCACCAGCGTGACCCCTAGGAACACAGGAAGACAACAGCAATAGGACACGTATTTCGCGGCGTGTCCGTGCAACTAAGCACTTCGACGCTTGGACTACTGCTATTGGCGTGCACGGATGTTTGAGCAAGACGGCATCACGAACATGAATGCCATGTCTAACAAGCCGTCTAAATGAGGTCGACGAAAGCGGCGTGGGTTCCAAGCGAGAGGAAGAGAGTAGCCCTGCCCTAAGCTTGCCCAAGTGCCACAGAAACGCCCTGCCCGACACCGACACACATTGTGCAAAGAGCCGTCGAATGGCCGTTTTCTGCAATATTTCGCGCGGCAGCGCCGATTATCCGTGCGCCGCTCATGCCTAATGGGTGCCCAAGGGCGATGCCGCCGCCATAGGGGTTCACGCGGCCATCATCCGGGATTTCCAATTGTGCAAGCACCGCCAAAACCTGTGCTGCGAAGGCTTCGTTTAGTTCAACGATGTCAAAATCCGCAGGCTTCAGGCCAAGGCGCGCACAGAGTTTTTGCGTCGCCGGAACCGGCCCAATCCCCATCACGCGCGGGTCAACACCGGCTGTGGCTGCGCCACTGATCCGGGCCAAAGGCGTCAGATTATAATCGCGCACCGCCTGTTCTGATGCGATCAATACCGCAGCCGCGCCGTCGTTGATGCCCGATGCATTGCCCGCCGTGACGACCCCATTTTCACGAAACGGAGCCCGCAGCTTTGCCAGTTTTTCTAGCGTGGTTTCGCGCGGGTGCTCGTCTTGGCTGACGATAACGGGGGCGCCTTTGCGCTGCGGGATCTCAACGGGCGCAATTTCATCTGCAAAGTAGCCAGACGCGATAGCGGCCAGTGCCTTTTGTTGGCTCGCCAAGGCAAAGGCATCCTGCGCCGCGCGGTCGATGTTATAGGCGGCGGCGACGTTCTCTGCGGTTTCGGGCATCGATTCGATGCCGTATTGCGCCTCGATCCTTTGGTTGACGAACCGCCAGCCGATTGTGGTGTCATAAACCTCGGCGCGGCGCGAAAAGGCGGTGTCGGCCTTGGGCATCACCATGGGGGCGCGGCTCATGCTTTCGACGCCCCCGGCAAGGATCAGATCGGCCTCGCCCAGCTTAATTGCCCGCGCACCGGCAATCACAGCATCCATGCCAGATGCACACAGACGGTTCAGCGTGACCGCGGGCACAGTGGCCGGCAACCCCGCCAGCAACGTGGCCATCCGCGCGACATTGCGGTTGTCTTCGCCCGCCTGATTGGCACAGCCCATAAAAACTTCATCAACCCACGCCGGATCAATCCTCGGGTTGCGCCCCATCAAAGACCGCAGAACACCAGCCGCAAGATCATCAGGGCGCACAGATGAAAGCGCCCCCCCATACCGCCCGATCGGCGAGCGCTGAAAATCACAGATGAAGGCTTCTGACATTATGCGCTTGGCCCGATAAATGCGGTTGCTTCGATTTCAAGCAAGGCCTCGTCTTCGACCAATCCGGCCACGATAAGCATCGACATCGCAGGAAAGTGACGCCCCAGAACGCGGCGATAAACATCGCCGACTTCGCCTTGCCGCGCCATATATTCCTTTTTGTCGATCACAAACCACGTCAGCCGAGTGATATTTTCGGCCGTGCCACCGGCCGCTTCTACGACATCAAGAATATTGCGCAGCGCCTGTTCCATCTGGCCGATGAAATCGTGGCTTTCAAATGTCTGATCCGCAGTCCAGCCGATCTGCCCGCCGACGTAAAGGGTGCCATCGTCCGCAAGCATGCCGTTGGCATAGCCCTTTGCTGGTGCCCAGCCTGCCGGTTGGATGATTTTCGTTGTCATGTGGTGCTCCGAAGGTAAGGGGAAAAAGCAGTTTTCAGGGTGTCGGGCCAAGACGTCGCGCGGCCCGTTTCATTAATATAAACAAGGGTCGAAGCGCTGCTAAATCTGGGTTCTCCCCTGGCTTGGGCATCAATCTCAAGCCCAAGACTTGAACGACCGACGCGTATAATTTCAAGCGACAACAGCAATTCGTCACCGTGACGGCTGGGTGCAGTAAACCGCGTTTCGATTTGCGCAGTGGGCACCCCTGCAGTTTTGTGAATCTCCTCGAACGGGACACCAAGTTCGGCAAAGAACGCCTCAACGCAATCATTTATCATCTCGAAATATCGAGGATAAAAAACGATACCCGCTGGATCGCAATGTCGAAACAACACCTTCTGAGGGAACACAAAAAGCACTGGTTAGAAGGCTTGGAAAGTTAGGGTTGTAAGTGTCCGTTCAATGCCATCGATGTCAGACAGATTATCATTGATGAACTTCCCGATATCGGCATCTTTCGGCGGATAAAGCTTCATAATTAGGTCAAAATCCCCACTCGTCGAATAGAGTTCTGAATGGATTTCAAGTTGCATGATAGCGTCCGCCACCTTGTAGGTGGTTCCAGGCTTGCAACGAAATTGTATGTATACGCAGCTCATATCTAGCTCTTCCTTATTTCTTCAAAAGGAAACGTTGAATTTTTCCGGTCTGCGTTTTGGGAAGTGCATCGCAAAACTTCACGTTTCTTGGGTATTTATACGGGGCAATGGTCGCTTTGACATGGTCTTGCAAGATTTTTGCGGTTTCCGGTGTTGGTGCGCCTTTGGCTAGCACGACGTGGGCCTCAACGATCATGCCGCGCTCTTCGTTTGGAACCCCGATAACAGCGCATTCAGCAACGTGTGGGTCAGACATCAGTGCCGCTTCCACCTCTGGCCCCGCGATATTGTAGCCCGAACTGACGATCATATCGTCGTTGCGTGCGGCAAAATGCAGATAGCCGTCTTCGTCCATTGTGAAGGCATCGCCGGTAATGTTCCAACCGTCTTGCACATAGGCCGCCTGACGGTCGTCATTCAGGTACCGGCACCCCGTTGGGCCGCGAACAACCAGCCGCCCGACCTCGCCGCGCGGTTGTTCAACGCCATCATCATCAATAATCTTCGCTTCGTACCCGGTAACGGGGCGGCCGGTGCAGGCGGGCCTATGATCGTCAAAGCGGTTCGAGATAAAGATATGAAGCATCTCTGTCGCGCCGATCCCGTCCAACATCGGTTTGCCCGTCTTCTCCATCCATTCTGAATAGATCGGCGCGGCAAGCGTTTCGCCCGCAGAAACTGCGGCGCGCAGGCTGGAGAGATCGGCGCCCTCTTCCATCGCGGCCAACATTGCGCGGTAGGCCGTGGGCGCGGTAAAGCAAACGGTGGCTTTATATTTCTGGATGATCTCGATCATATTGGG
>CALBVZ010000023.1 GCA_937969445.1 uncultured Octadecabacter sp.
ACCAAAGAGGAACCCGAAAGTGAGAAAAGTTTGTTTTCAGATCCAATGAAAATGCGAACGCCTTCTCCAGTGTCAGTCAATTCGAGGAAATCGGCGATATCACGTTTACGTTCAAGGTCGTCAAACAGCGTGCGTATACGATCGAGATCTTCGGTATCTTCGTCAGAAATGAGGTTTCCGCGACCTCGCACGATCAATCGTTCGGTTGATTCGCCTTTATTTTCCCACATCGCCGCACCTGAATCGATCAGTTCGCGTGCGAGGACATCGATTTCTTGTCGCCGCGCATTAACTTCACGTGTGATTGCTGAGCCAAGTTCGGAGAGCGTTCGACCTTCCGCAACGGCGTTAATAAAATTGGTCGCCTCACGCATGGAAGAGGGGGTTTGACCCGGCGGCGGTGTAAACACGCGGTTTTCGACGTGACCGTCGGCGAACACCAAAACAACGAGCCCGCGATCCGCGGCGAGACTTACAAACTCGACATGTTTGATGGGCGCTTCTTCGTGTTTAGGCGTAAGAACGAGGCTGGCACCGTGGGTAACGCCGGAAAGGGCGGAGCCAACGCGGTCGAGCAGCGTGCCGACATCATCATCGTTACCACCCATCGTTTGATCAATCTTGGCGCGATCCTTGCCATTCAGATCTTCGACTTCGAGGATGCCGTCGACAAACATGCGCAGCCCCTGCTGCGTTGGAATTCGACCCGCACTAATGTGGGGGCTTCCGATAAGGCCTAGATCTTCTAGGTCGGCCATAACGTTTCGAATTGTCGCGGCGCTTACTTGTTCGGTTAAGTTGCGTGTTAGCGTTCGTGAACCGACGGGCGAACCCGTTTCTAGATAGCCCTCAACGACACGACGAAACACCTCGCGCGAGCGCGCGTTCATTTCGTCAAGTTTTGGAGTTTTATCCGTCATTCATCCGTACCGTTAAGCGTCGACAGTTATGAACGAGCCTCGCGAAAGGTCAATCGGGGTTGGAATTTTGTGAGGGTGCGCGTAACCGTTGGGAAACCTATGAAAGGATATGCAATGCGCCCCTCCGGACGACAGATTGACGAAATGCGGACGATTTCGATTGAGACGGGCGTGACTCGCCATGCTGAAGGCTCGTGCTTGATTAAATGTGGCGATACGCATGTGCTTTGTACGGCATCTATCGACGAACGTGTTCCACCGTTTTTGAAGAACTCTGGCCTCGGTTGGGTAACCGCCGAGTACGGAATGCTACCGCGTGCGACAAACACACGGATGCGGCGCGAGGCTAAGAACGGGCAAAGCGGCCGGACACAGGAAATTCAGCGGTTGATTGGCCGTTCTTTACGCGCTGGTGTTGATCGCGTCGCATTGGGCGAACGTCAGATTGTAGTTGACTGTGATGTCATTCAGGCGGACGGCGGTACGCGCTGTGCGTCTATCACGGGTGGATGGGTTGCGTTGAAATTAGCCGTTCAGAAATTGATGAAGGCTGGCGACGTTGTATCAGACCCGCTTCTTGTTCCGGTCGCTGCCGTTTCGTGCGGTATTTATGCGGGCCAGTCTGTTCTCGATCTTGACTACCCTGAAGACTCTGAAGCAGGGGTCGATGGGAACTTCGTTCTTACGGGCGACAAGCTTATTGAAATTCAAATGTCTGCCGAAGGCTCAACATTCACGCGGGATCAAATGAACGCCATGATGGATTTGGCTGACAAGGGCATCGCTGAACTTACTGCCGCACAGCTTGCGGCGGTTGCGTAATGCGTAAATTTGAGGGAACAGAACTTCTGATCGCGACGCATAATCGTGGGAAGCTCGAGGAGATGGCAGATTTGCTGTCTCCTTTCGGTGTCGCTGTTTCGTCAAACGCTGACCATGGATTGCCGGAACCTGAAGAAACAGAAACAACATTCGTTGGTAATGCCCGCATTAAGGCACACGCCGCTGTAAAGGCGACCGGCATGCCCGCCTTGTCAGATGACAGCGGCATTACGGTTGACGGGTTGGATGGCGCACCAGGTGTTTACACAGCTGATTGGGCGGAAACACCGAGTGGTCGTGATTTCGTTAAGGCAATGACGCGCACGTGGGATGAATTGGAAACACGCAATGCGCCGGAACCACGTTTGGCCCAGTTCAGGTGTTGCCTGGTTCTTGCTTGGCCCGATGGCCACGATGAAGTGTTCGAAGGCGTAATGCAGGGCCGTTTGGTTTGGCCGATGCGTGGCGATCAAGGCCATGGATACGATCCGATTTTCCAACCGGAAGGTTATTCTCAGACTTTTGGTGAAATGGACCGATGGGAAAAGAACAGAATCAGCCACCGTGCCGAAGCCTTTAAAAAATTGATCGATGGTTGTTTTGCCTGAAGCTTGGCGCGATGGTGGCTTCGGCCTTTATGTGCACTGGCCGTTTTGCCAGGCTAAATGCCCATACTGCGATTTTAACTCACATGTAGTAGCGTCGATTGATCAATCCCGATGGGCGACCGCTTTTGAAAGCGAAATTGACCGCCTCGCTACAATGACGCCTGACCGCGTTCTAAATTCCGTGTTTTTTGGTGGCGGAACCCCAAGCCTAATGGACGTTGAAACTGTCGATCGGATTTTGAACAGAGTTCGGAAGTCTTGGCGCCTAACGAATGACATCGAGATCACGCTTGAGGCGAACCCAACGTCTATCGAGGCAGGCCGATTTGCAGGCTATCAACAGGCTGGTGTTAACCGCGTTTCAGTTGGCGTGCAGGCTTTGAATGATCCGGATTTAAAGTCGCTTGGCCGTCTTCACTCCGCAAGTGAGGCTTTGGCGGCGGTTGACATCGCCCGCTCGACCTTTGAGCGCGTCAGCTTCGATCTTATCTATGCGCGCCAAAACCAAACCGCAGAACAGTGGCAGGCCGAGCTAAGTCGTGCACTTTCCTTCGACCCAGACCATCTATCACTCTACCAGTTAACAATTGAAGACGGCACTGCGTTCGGTGACCGCTTAAAACGAGGGTTGTTAAAGGGCTTACCAAGTGAAGACCTTGGCGCTGATATGTGGGATATCACTCAGTCGACCTGCGAAAGTGCCGGATTGCCTGCTTATGAAGTATCTAATCATGCCAAAAAAGATCAAGAGAGTAGGCACAATTTGATTTATTGGCGATCTGGCGATTGGGTCGGAATTGGCCCTGGTGCCCACGGAAGATTGACCTTGGATGGCGTTCGCCACGAAACGGTTTGTGCTAAGAACCCTGGTATCTGGATCGAACAGGTTGAAACCGGCTCGATTAGTAGGAATTTTGCTTCTTCGCTCAGCAAATCGGACGTAATTGAGGAGCGGGTTCTTATGGGTCTTCGATTGGCGGAAGGAATCGAGCTTCCTTCAAGCTGGATTTCCGAAAACATTCTAAAAATCAATTACTTAGTGGAAATTGGACATCTAGAAATCAAAGGCGCCCGCCTTAGGGTTACGCAAAGCGGGCGACCGGTTTTGAATGCACTGATTGCCCACCTATTGGGGTCCTAGCCACCTGACAGCAGCCTTAGCAAGTCATCCAACTGTTCTAAATCACGATAACTCAGGGTCACCTGTCCGTTCTCTTTGCCTTCAGTGTGGTTAATGTTGACCTTCATCCCGAGTTGAGCAGTAAGTTCCTTCTCAATTTGGACCGTGTCTGCATCTTTCGAGACTGTTTGGGCACGTTTGGTCTTCTTTGGCGTCGATTTTGATGCTTTCGAAAGCTTCTCTGCATCCCGAACCGAGAGTCCATTCTTAACGATTTGCACTGCAAGGCTGTCCGCATCTGGATGGCCGACAAGTGTCCGTGCGTGGCCTGCAGAAAGTTTTCCGTCCTGCAAAAGTGTTTGAACTGCGTCGGGAAGCGTTAATAGGCGGACCGAGTTTGCGATATGGCTTCTACTTTTACTGAGCGCTTTTCCCATTTCCTCTTGAGTGCGGCCAAACTTTTCCATGAGCTGCTTATATCCAGCTGCCTCATCAATTGCGTTTAGGTCTGAACGTTGGATATTCTCGATGATCGCAACTTCGAGAACTTCTACATCGGTGAAGTCCCTTATGATTACAGGAACTTCGTGCAATTTTGCACGTTGCGCCGCCCGCCAGCGACGTTCACCGGCGACAATCTCATATTCACCATTCTTGCTAGCTTTCTTTCGAACAATTAGCGGCTGAATTATTCCCTTTTCAGCAATCGATGCTGTGAGATCACTCATCGCTTGGTCGTCAAACGTTCGCCTAGGTTGATCAGGGTTCGGATATATTTGATCAACTGGCAATGAACGATCGGTATGAGACTGGGCCTCTTTCACATCTGGAGTCGTCCCGTTTACGTCAGACATCAACGCGGACAAGCCGCGACCGAGTCCACGGTTTGGTGTTTTGGGTGTACTCATGATGATACTCTCCGAGTTTTAGGGCCATTTTCTCGTAATATGATTTCTTCGGCCAGTGCGAGATAGGCATGTGACCCTTTAGACGATGGGTCGTAATCGATAACTGGAAGAGCAAAAGATGGTGCTTCACTCAACCTAACGTTACGCGGAATTACGGTGCTAAATACTAGCTCGCCAAGGTTATCTCGTGCATCGGCCTCTACTTGTTGGCAAAGATTATTGCGTTTGTCGTACATTGTCAGGGCGATCCCTTCGATACGCAGCGCTGAATTAGCCGTTTGCCGGATATCTCGAATGGTCAACATGAGCTGCGAAAGCCCTTCCAAAGCGAAGAACTCACTTTGTAGAGGAACCACGACAGAATCAGAGGCAATCATCGCGTTGACGGTCAATATATTGAGGGACGGTGGACAATCTATCAATATGTAGTCCAAACGCAGCGCATCAATATCGGGTTGATGAAGGGCATCGTGAAGCATGTAGCTTCGTTTTTCATTCGCCATCAGATTGATGTCGGCCGAACTCAAGTCAGTTGTCGCCGGGATGATCAGGAGGTTTTCAACTGTGGTGGGCATTGCTGCCTCTGTAGGAAGAGCATCCCCTGTCAAAAGCTCATATGTCGTCTCGGTGCGATCAGCGAGTTCAATTCCTAGGCCGGTTGAGGCATTTCCTTGAGGATCGAGATCGATCAAGAGAACGCGGCGTCCTGAACGGGCAAGGGCGGCACCAAGATTAATGGTTGTTGTGGTTTTTCCAACCCCGCCTTTTTGGTTCGCGACCGAAATTATCTTGGGGTCTGTCGTACGGCTAAGATTCACGTCGGTGTATCCTTGAAATTTCGAGAATTCGGGATTCTGGACTAGTTAGGCTTGTATGGGTCGTTACGTCAAACTGCCAACCTTGGCTCGCTTGGTCTAGCTCTTGCTGAAAACGCGCACCCTTAGGTAAGATTGCCTGGCCTTCCAGTGTGAGATACTTAACAGCATACGTTAACAGATCAGGCAACGCCGCTAACGCCCGGGCACTCACTACGTCGTAATTACTCAAATCTGTTTCTTCAATGCGCTTATTGACCACCACCAAGTTCAGTTCAAGCTCACGTTTTGCTGTGTTTAGGAACAAGCACTTACGCTGATCGCTTTCTACAAGAGTTATTGGTCGTCTTTCTTGATCAAGAACAGAAACAACTAGTGCGGGGAGGCCTCCGCCGCTTCCTAGATCGACCCAATTTTTCCAATCCGAACGCGCGATTTGATAGATCTGCGCACTATCAACGATATGTCGTTCCCAAATTTCGGGAACGCTGCTTGGAGAGATGAGGTTAATAGACTTTGTCCACTTTGTGATCAAAGCACTTAATCGTTCAAGCTTTTGGAATGTTTCACGTGAAACACTCTCTCCTCCAACTAAGATATCCTCGACACTCATGATGCTACTGTCTTTAGTTGACGTTTCTTGATCTCTGCTGCAACCAACATCAATGCGGCGGGGGTTATGCCATCAATCCTAGACGCCTGAGCCAGGTTATCGGGTAACGCAGCGACGAGTTTAGCTTTCAGCTCATTAGAAAGTCCGGGAATAACGGTATAATCTAGGTCATTTGGAATGAGCTTTTCACGGTCACGATTCATTGCTTCAATGTCACGTACTTGCCGTTCGACATAGTGCGAGTAGAGAGCGTCTCTCTCAAGCTGAGTTGCTATTTCCGGTTTTATTTCAGTGAGTTGGGACTCGACGGAGACCAATTTCTCAACGGTTGTTCCAGCAATACTTAAAGCGTCCAACAACGTTCGCTTAGGTCCATCAACTCCCACTTTAACGCCAGCCTCATTCAAAGATCGAGACGACGAGGAAAAGGAACCTAAGAGCTTGCGGCCTGCCTCAAGTGCTTCTCTCTTTTCGCTAAAAACGGCCCACCGTTCATCTTCAACAAAGCCACCAGTATGTCCGAACTCGGTTAGCCGTTGGTCTGCATTATCCGCGCGAAGTGAAAGCCGAAATTCAGCGCGTGACGTAAACATTCGATAAGGTTCCGTCACACCACGAACCGTCAGGTCATCAACCATTACACCAATGTAAGAAGTGGATCGGTCAAACAAAACCGGCGCCCTGCCCAACGCTTTGGATGCTGCATTCAAACCGGCGACCAATCCTTGCCCAGCCGCTTCTTCGTAGCCAGTTGTACCGTTAATCTGCCCCGCTAAGAAAAGCCCCGGTAAGGTCTTCAGCTCCAATTGGGAACTAAGACTGCGAGGGTCTATATAGTCATATTCAATTGCATAACCTGGCTGCAAGATTTTTGCGTTTTCAAGTCCAACAATTGAATGGACATAGTCTTCTTGAACATCTACCGGGAGGGAAGTCGAAATACCATTGGGGTAGATTGTGTGCCCGGTCAGGCTTTCCGGCTCAAGGAAGATCTGATGCGCATCTTTATCCGCAAATCTGACAACCTTATCTTCAATAGATGGACAATACCGAGGGCCTACACCATCGATGTGGCCGCCGTACATCGCTGAACGAGAAAGGTTTTTCTCAATAATATCATGAGTTTGAGAATTTGTGTGCGTAATGCCACAGGCAATCTGCTTAGCGAATAATGCACTATGCATGAACGAAAAAAGCTCGGGCTTCTCATCAGCGTCCTGAGTTTCAAGTCCCTCCCAAGAAATGGTCCGACCGTCCAATCTTGGTGGAGTCCCAGTTTTAAGGCGGCCCATTGGTAGATCGTAGGTCGCCAGTCGCTCAGCGAGTGCGACCGATGGAGCGTCTCCCATTCGACCACCAGAATGCGAAACGTCACCTATATGTATAACCCCGCGCAAAAACGTTCCGGAAGTTAAAACAACAGCTTGCGCGGAGACGTTAGAACCGTCCGCAAGTTTAACACCATTAACTTTTCCCGCTTCTAAAAAGAGATCAACGACCTCTCCTTCTAGAATTTCAAGATTCGACCGTTTCTCAGTAAGGTCCTGAATTCCATTCCGATACAACACACGATCTGCCTGAGTTCGTGGACCTTGAACTGCCGGACCTTTTTTCCGGTTGAGAAGTCGAAACTGTATACCCGCATAATCGGCGGCTTTTCCCATTATACCGTCCAGAGCATCGATTTCCCGAACCAAATGACCCTTTCCTAACCCGCCAATTGCTGGATTGCAGGACATCACGCCAAGATCTGCCTGCCTTAACGTAATAAGTAAAGTTTTAGCTCCTAAGCGTGCCGACGAATGGGCCGCCTCACAACCAGCGTGCCCACCACCAACAATAACAACATCATATGCATGTTTCACGTGAAACAATCCTTATTTGCCAATGCAAAAACTTGAGAAGATCTCACCTAACACGTTCTCTACATCAATGCGACCAATCAGGCTATCCAAAGCTCGAATAGAAGTACGTAAGTCCTCGGCCAACAAATCGACCGGCAAATCGCCATCTTCAAGACCCGTCTTAACAGTCTGCAATGCCGAGCCAGCCGTTTCTAATGCAACTTGATGCCGCGTACGCGTCGCTACACCTGCACCAGCCACTTGATCCTGCAAGTAAGCGGACACCTGATCCAAAAGCCGATCAACACCCAATCCAGTCACACCTGATACTGCGTTCTCCAACACGGATTCAGACAAATCTGCTTTTGATTTCAGATAGATATCCAGACCTGCGTTACTTTCTGGAACTTTATCAGGTTCACCATCCAATAAGTGTACACGAACGTCGGCCGCTTGGGCTCGGACTATGCCGCGTTCGATTCCGATACCTTCCAGAACGTCATCGGAATCCCTTAGTCCAGCAGTATCAAGAACAGTAACCGGCAACCCATCTAGATCCATCCGGACTTCTATCACGTCGCGGGTAGTACCAGCTATATCAGACGTAATAGCTGCCTCGCGGCCAGCTAGCCTATTCAATAGCGTAGATTTTCCGGAATTTGGCGGCCCTACCAGCGCGACTTCAAACCCATCGCGTACACGTTCACGGACTCGCACGCCCTCGGCTTCATGGGAAACTTCTTGAAACACGACACCGACGAGCTCTTTCACCTCCGGATACACGTCGACTGGTACGTCCTCGTCAACGAAATCAATGGTCGCTTCCAAAAGCGCTGCAGCCCGCACCAACTTAGCGCGCCATCCATCCGCCAAATCACCAAGCGCACCGTTGAAAACACGTACTGCTTGGCGCCTCTGGCTTTCAGTTTCGGCGTCAATTAGGTCGGCAAGGCCCTCGACCTGGGCGAGATCGAGCATTCCATTGTCCATCGCGCGCCGCGTAAACTCACCAGGTTCGGCCAATCGAAGACCGAGGCAATTCAGCCTCTCGAGAACCGCGGAAACAATTGCAGGCGATCCGTGTGTTTGCAGCTCAACAACCTGCTCACCTGTAAAACTACGTCCATGTCCAAAGCTGATCGCAAAAGCCTGATCAATAAGGTTTCCATCTTGTGATGTTAGCTTCACCAGCTTGCGATCGTGCTCACCGATTTTGGCGCCCATCTCGGCACAACTACGCAAAGAGTCAGGCCCAGAAATTCGGATAATAGACACGCCAGCTTTACCAGCTGCCGATGCAAGTGCGTAAATCGTATCCATATTCGTTAACCCATTGTATTAAAACAATAGTTACGTGTTCATAGAGTCGAAGAAGTCCGAGTTTGTCTTAGTCTGTTTCAACTTCGAAATCAGGAATTCAATCGCGTCAGTCGTTCCCATCGGGTTCAAAATGCGACGCAACACGTAAGTTTTCTGGAGGTCAACTTTATCAACCAACAGGTCTTCCTTACGTGTACCTGATTTCAGAATATCCATCGCCGGGAACACGCGCTTATCAGCAATCTTACGATCAAGAACAATCTCAGAGTTACCCGTACCTTTGAATTCTTCAAAGATAACTTCGTCCATACGGCTACCAGTATCGATCAGGGCTGTCGCGATAATCGTTAAGGAACCGCCTTCTTCAATATTACGCGCCGCTCCAAAGAAACGTTTCGGGCGTTGCAGCGCATTGGCGTCCACACCACCAGTTAGAACCTTACCAGAAGACGGCACAGTCGTGTTAAACGCACGGCCCAAACGCGTAATGGAATCGAGCAGGATCACAACATCGCGCTTATGCTCAACAAGGCGTTTGGCTTTCTCGATGACCATTTCAGACACCGCAACGTGACGGGACGCCGGTTCATCGAAAGTCGAGGAAACAACTTCACCCTTAACCGAGCGCTGCATGTCGGTAACTTCCTCAGGGCGTTCGTCAATCAAAAGAACGATCAAATAACACTCAGGATGGTTCGCAGCGATAGAATGCGCGATGTTCTGCAGCAGAACCGTTTTACCCGTACGTGGGGGCGCAACAATCAAGGAACGTTGGCCTTTTCCGATTGGCGCGACCAAATCGATAATCCGCGCCGAGCGGTCCTTGGTCGTGGGATCATCTGTTTCCATCTGAAGACGTTCTTCTGGATACAGTGGCGTCAGATTTTCAAAAGCTACTTTGTGGCGCGCGCGTTCTGGTTCTTCAAAGTTGATTTTTTCAACTTTAGTCAATGCAAAATAACGTTCGGTTTCCAAAGGCGCTTTGATAACGCCTTCAACAGTATCACCTGTACGAAGCGCATGAAGGCGGATCATTTCCGGTGAAACATAAATGTCATCTGGACCGGGCAGATAGTTCGCACCGGGAGAGCGTAAAAATCCGAAACCGTCCTGAACAACTTCCAGAACACCGTCACCGCCAATAACCCAATCATCCTCTGCTCGTTCTTTGAGGATCGAAAACATCATGTCGCCCTTGCGCATCGTCGATGCGTTTTCAATCTCAAGCTCTTCAGCAAGAGAAAGCAGATCTTTCGGGCTTTGCGCCTTAAGGTCTGCAAGGTTCAAACGGTCTGTCGGCATGTTTTCGTCAAGCACTACGTCATCGGACATCAATAGGTCTCCGGCTGTTTTCACAGCATTGGTCATCTAATCAGGAAAAAGCCTTTCGGACGAAAGGTGTCTTTGCCTAAGCGTTCTAAGACCATGTGTCAATTAACACAGGACGTTTACAAACTAGACATGTAGGCCGAGTGTTTTCTTTCTACCCAATAAAAAGGATTAAAAAGGATGTTGTAGTAGTAAGGATGTGGACGGATTGAGAAAGTTGGTATCTCCACACAGTTATCCACGACAATCACCGATCAGAAGCAGATAAAATTTAGGCGAAGAGTTTTTAAATTATTGATAAACAACGATTAAATAGATACGCAGAGACTTGATACCGTCAAATCGACGATTATGAACCAGTTTTATCCACAACGATGATTCTTCCTTATCCTAAGTGGATAACTGGGGTTAAGAATGGGAAAGCTCGTATAACTTTGCCGTACGTGGGATGCTGTTGCCCTTAGCCCCATTTCACCCCATCACGTGTGCACGCAGTAACCCACTGGGATATCCACATGACTGAACCAATTATTTTGGCGTCCACTTCTGAAATTCGCAGTAAATTACTGCGAAACGCAGGGTTAGATCACACCATCACTCCTGCACGAATCGATGAAGATTCGATTAAGCGCGCTTTAGAAGCTGAAGATGCCACGCCGCGCGATATTGCCGATACCCTTGCAGAGATGAAAGCCCGCAAAGTTGCCGAAAAGGGGATCGGGGGCTTAGTACTAGGCTGTGATCAAGTGTTGTCGTTCAAAGGAGCAATCCTTTCAAAGCCCAAAACCCGACAGGAAGCACGCGACCAACTCGTTGCGTTGCGCGGACAGCCACACCAATTACTGTCTGCTGCGGTCGTCTACGAAGATCTTAAGCCAGTTTGGCGGCATGTTGGTGTAGCTCGGCTTGCGATGCGTGACTTTTCAGAAGCGTATTTAGACGACTACTTAGACAGAAACTGGGACAGCATTCGCTGGTCCGTCGGCGGATACAAAATAGAAGAAGAGGGCATCCGCCTATTTCGTATGGTACAAGGCGATACATTCACCATTCAGGGCATGCCTTTACTGGAACTCTTGTCTTATCTCACTTTGCGCGGAACACTGCCAACATGACTGATCGAACAATCCCTCTCGCCGGCGTTCTTGGAAACCCGATTTCTCAATCCAGATCGCCACAGCTTTTTCGTCACTGGTTAAAGGCATATGACCGTCCGGGTTTCTATGTTCCCGTTCACGTGACAGAGGGCGATTTGGAGCAAGTAATTCGTACAATGCCAAAGATGGGTTTCGTTGGCTGTAATGTTACCGCACCCCATAAAGTTGACGTGCTTGAAATAGCAGATCTTGCAACAGATCGCGCAACGTTGATTGGTGCCGCGAATACCCTGATCTTCCGAAAAGACGGAAAAATTCACGCCGACAATACGGATGGATACGGGTTCATTGCGAACCTAAAACAAGGCGCACCGGGTTGGGCACCCTCAATTGGACCGGCTGCTGTTCTTGGGGCAGGTGGTGCTGCGCGGGCAGTGATTGCATCATTGATCGACGTTGGTGTTCAGGAAATCTTTCTGAGCAACAGAACCCGACCCAAAGCTGAAGCGCTGAAAGCAGCGTTTGGAACCAAGGTCACGGTCGTAGATTGGGTGCAGGCTGGAAACATGTTGGAAGATGCGGCGACCGTCGTGAACACAACGTCGCTTGGCATGGCGGGCAAACCTGAGTTTCGCGTTCCGCTTGATGGGCTGCGACGCGGCACGGTTGTTACTGACCTAGTATATAACCCGCTTAAGACGCGGCTGTTGGTGGAAGCAGAGGCGGCGGGTTGTGTCGTCGTCGATGGATTGGGCATGTTGCTCCATCAGGCAGTCCCCGGGTTTGAACGGTGGTTCGGCGTGCGCCCTGAAGTTGACGTAGACACACGCGCAGCTGTTCTCGCATGACGTTTGTTCTTGGCCTTACGGGGTCCATCGGCATGGGCAAGTCCACGACGGCACAGATGTTTGCTGATGAAGGCGTACCTGTTTGGGATGCCGACGCGGTGGTTCGTAAGCTGTACGGTGCGGGGGGACCAGCCGCAGGTGTCGTGGCAAAGCACTATCCCGAAGCGATCGAGAACGGTGCTGTTTCCCGTGAGAAATTACGCGCTTTGATCGCTGCGAACCCGGCTATCTTAGATCAAATTCAGAAAATCGTTCACCCGTTGGTCGCTGCAGATCGTGCCGATTTCTTGGGAAACGTGGAAGCTCCGATTGTCGTTCTTGATATTCCACTGCTGTTTGAAACAGGTACGGACCGTCTTTGCGATGGAATAGTTGTGGTTTCGACCACGGGGAAAAACCAACGGGATCGGGTGCTTGGGCGTGGTGAAATGTCTGAAGCCGACTTCGAGCTAATTTTATCGCGGCAAATGCCAGATACAGAGAAACGGGCGCGCGCGCGGTGGGTCATCCTGACGCAAACGCTGGACGGTGCACGACGATCTGTAAAAGATATCTTAGCGGAAATTGCCAAGGAACTGCCCGATGCGTGAGATCGTTCTTGATACTGAGACAACAGGTTTTGAACCAAGTGAAGGCGACCGTATCGTTGAAATTGGTGCGATCGAATTGTTCAACCATATGCCAACGGGCCGGACCTATCATCAATACATCAATCCAAAGCGGTCAATGCCCGCGGGCGCGTTTGAGATCCACGGAATTGGCCCAGACCTTTTGGAGCCGCCACAAGATCCGACCCCTGGTCAAGTAATTCTACGCGACAAACCTGTTTTTGCGGACATCGCGCAAGCCTTTGTAGATTTCATCGGCGACGCAAGACTTGTTATTCACAACGCCGCTTTTGACATGAAGTTTCTGAATGCCGAACTGGGTTGGTTGAACCGAACTTTGTTACCAATGGATCAGTCGCTCGATACGCTTGCGATTGCGCGCAAAAAGTTCCCTGGTTCGCCCGCATCGTTGGATGCGCTGTGTCGTCGTTTCGGAATCGATAACTCAAACCGGACATTGCACGGTGCGTTGCTCGATAGTGAAATTCTCGCTGAAGTTTATCTTGAACTGATTGGAGGACGGCAGCCGGACCTTGTGATGGGTAGTCAAACGACCTCAAAGACAAAAGTTGAGGGTACCGATTGGCGACCGCAACCACGGCCAACTCCGCTCGCGTCCAAAATAAAAGCGGCGGAGGCCGATGCCCACGCCGCTTTCATTGATACGTTGGGCGATGACGCCCTTTGGAAAAAGACTTAGGCGTCAGCCGTTTTACCAGCTTGTTGCTGCTGCGCGCGAAGCGCGAGCTGCTGGCGATAGATTGCTACAAAATCAATTTGCTCAAGGTTCAGCGGCGGGAAGCCACCGTCACGTGTAACGTCACTGACGATGCGGCGGATGAACGGGAATGTCATGCGCGGGCATTCGATCATCAGGTACGGGTGCATTTGCTGTTCTGGCACGCCTTCGATTTCGAACACGCCGGAATACTCAAGCTCAAGCATGAACAAGTTCTTGTCCGAACCAGCGTTGGTTGAAGATACCTTCAGCTTGGTGATCACTTCATACTGGTTTTCAACGCCGCGCTTGCGTGCATCAAGGTTCACTTCAACCTTGATCTCAGGCTTAACTTCACCGTCGACACCTTTTTGCGCCATGACGTTTTCGAACGAAAGGTCGCGGACAAACTGGGCGAGAATGCGTTGTTTGATCTGTGGTGCCGCGGCAGCAGTTTCTGCTGCGCCGTTTGTTGTTACTTTATCTTCTTCGGCCATTTGGCCCTCCGGATTTCAATTAACTCACGCCCGTGTATCAGGCGCAAGTGCGAGCCTCAATGTTTAGTCCATCCTGATGGGCCGTCATTGGGACGATTGTCAGGGTCAATCTCTTCGAATTCACCATCAATTACGCGATCATTCGGGTGTGATCGGTTTGGTTGAGAGCCATCAGGCCCCATTTGAAAAGACTGAACGTTCACGCGACTGCGCATGTAATTGTAAAGGCCGGTGCGCACGCCGGGAATCAAGAGAGCAAATCCGACAAAATCGGTAAAAAACCCTGGGGTAAGTAGCAAAGCGCCTGAAAATAAGATCATCGCACCATGTGCGAGTGGTTCTGTCGGATCCTGCAAGCTGGAAAAGGACGTGCGTAAGTCTAACATTGCCCGATTTCCCTGACTGCGCACCATCCATGCACCCAAGATCGCCGTTGCGATCACAATCGTGAGCGTCCAACCGAGCCCGATTGCGCCACCAACTTGGATAAAGAGAGTGATTTCAAGCAATGGGATGCCGATAAATAGCAAAAGCAAAAGCATGGGACCTCCGACGAGCCAATGAATTATGTGGGCTAAGGTGGACTTGGCCCAATACCAGCCCTACATAATGTCGGTACCGCGATGTTACCACTTGTCTTGAAATAATCTTGAAAGAAACGCACATGAATTCGCCCGCCATACAGCTTCTGGTTCTCGCAGCAATTGCGATATTCCTGATCCTTCGCCTGCGCAGTGTGTTGGGAACGCGGGAAGGATTTGAAAAACCCAGAACACAAAAGCCTGCGTCAAAGCGGCGAACTGGTCCCACACTTGAGGTAATTGACGGCGGGCCTGATCCGGACGTTACTGACTATGTTGATGCCGACAGTGATACCGGCAAGGCATTGTCTGCGATGAAAGCAGCCGATCGGTCTTTCAATGTTCGTGAATTCGTTCGTGGTGCGCGCGGCGCATATGAAATGATCTTGACGGGTTTCGAAAAGGGCGACCTTGCCGAAATCAAACCGTTCTTGTCCGATGATGTTTACGAAGCTTTTGCTGGTGTTGTCGAAGCACGCGAAAAAGATGGCCTTAGCGTCGATTTCACGTTTGTTGGAATTTCCGAAACGACACTTGTTGGCGCTGATTTTGATGAGGCGACGAATGAAGGCGAAGTTTCGGTAAAGTTCGTGAGCGAAAGCACTTCGGCAGTTTATGATAAGGGTGGCGATCTAAAGGAAGGATCTACTACCGACATCAAAAAGCAACGCGACGTCTGGACGTTTGGCCGCAAGATGGGCACTGGCGATCCCAATTGGTTCCTCGTCGCCACTGGCGAATGAAGGTTCGGGCGGCTGCCTTTGGGCTGTCGCTGATCCTGCAATCATATTTTGCGACAGAGGCGGCAATGGCCAATCCGACGTATCAACTTTTGCAATTTGAAGAGCTGGAAGGCTGGGCGGAAGACGACCATCAGGCCGCTTTCGATGTGTTCCTGTCCACGTGTGGCGATATGCGTGACCCCGCGTGGGAAGCGATCTGCGCTGTTGCTGGTCAGGGCCATGAAGCACGCGGGTTTTTCGAACGTTTCTTTACCCCTGTTCTTATTGAGGACGGAAAAGATGCGTTGTTCACAGGGTATTTTGAACCCGAATTGCGCGGTTCACTAAACCGTGGTGGTCCTTATCAGTACCCTCTTTATCGTCAGCCAGATGATGTTTCTTCTCCTTGGTTAACTCGTCAAGAGATTGAAGAAACCGGCGCGCTTAACGGTAAAGGACTTGAGATTGCATGGATAGATGATCCGGTTGATGTATTCTTTTTGCAGGTCCAAGGTTCGGGGCGCGTAAAGCTGGATACGGGCGGTGGCATTCGTGTCGGATATGGCGGCGCCAATGGTCACGAGTATTCGTCGATCGGGCTAGAGCTGGTGCGTCGCGGCATCTACGAGTCCCATCAGGTTTCTGCAGATGTCATCCGGAACTGGGTGCGCAATAACGGCCAAGAAGGTTTAGAGCTTTTGTGGGCGAACGACAGCTTTGTCTTCTTCCGTGAGGTTAACGAAGTGCCTGCCGATATGGGCCCGCTTGGTGCGATGAACCGGTCGGTTACGACGATGCGCACCGTGGCAATTGACCCAAGCTATGTACCTTACGGAGCTCCTGTTTGGATCGAAAAGCAGGGTGCCAATCCGCTCAACCGTTTGATGGTGGCACAAGATACTGGATCGGCAATTCGTGGATCGCAACGCGCTGACATTTTCTTTGGAACCGGCGATGAGGCGGGACGAGCGGCAGGGCGTATTAAAGATGGCGGGCGCATGGTGGTTCTAATGCCAATTCAAAGCGCCTACGCGTTGCTTCCAGATGTGATCGAATGAAACGGCCTCGACATTTGTCAGCTGAAGAAAAGGCTTTGTGGGAAACGGTGACGAAGCGGACAGAACCGCTTGAAAAACCTGTTGGAAAGTTGATACGCGCTGCACCCAAGACACCGAAGCCGTCGCCTAGCGTATCGAAGCCCCGGCCAATACCTTCGTTCAATATAGGCGATGCAGTCGATCATCGATCAGACCATGATTTACTCCCATCACTTGGCCAACAAATGCGTGCCGCACCTGTTCAAATGGATCAAAAAGCCTACGGACGCTTGCGTCGTGGGAAGCTAAAACCGGAAGCGCGAATTGATTTGCATGGCATGACAATCGCGCAGGCCCATCCCGCGCTGACAGGGTTTATCTTGAGGTCGGCGAGCGCTGGGCATCGGCTTGTATTGGTGATCACTGGTAAGGGCAAACATCGCGATGACGGAGGTCCGATACCCACGCGCTTTGGGGTGTTACGCCATCAAGTTCCGCAATGGTTGGCGATGGCCCCGTTGGGTGGGTTGGTGATGCAAGTTACCGAGAGCCACATTCGGCACGGCGGGCAGGGCGCATATTATGTCTATCTACGTCGAACTCGATGATCGTCGCATTAGCGCGACTGGATAAAGCAAAAGCAGCGCGGCGATTGTAAAGCACCCCGAATAGCCGAGCATTTGAACCTCAAAGCCAACGCCGATGTCGATCAACCACCCACTAATCCCCGGCCCTAGCGCTGATCCAAGCACCATGAGTGCGGTCACGGATGCCTTGATGGATCCGAGATTCCGTGTGCCGTAGAATTCCGCCCAACATGCGTTCAAAAGGGTCGCTTGGCCGCCGCCCGCCGCGCCCATCAGGATTAGTGCTAGTGCGGTCCAGCCCAAGCTGGGTGCGTACCAGTGTAAGATAAAAGCGATGACATATGGGATCAGATAGAATGGTAGAAGGCGCACAGCACCAATGCGATCCACGGCCCAGCCATAGAAAATGGTTGAAAGGAAAACTGTAGCCGTTCCCAATGGGAATACTGCCACCAGCGCAAGGTGAGACCAGCCTTTGATTTCGGCGAAGTGCACCTGATGAAACCAGAAGGCCGTTCCGAAACCTGAGAATGACATGACTGCGGGCGCCATTGCCCAAAATAACGGATGGCGCAGCGCATCCATTCTTGTCCAATGCTTACCAAACAAACCCGTAGATTGTTCGTCCGCTGAGGCAGATTGTGGCGTGCGTTCTAATCGTAACAAACGAAACAACACGGGTATCATTGCAAGGCAGAACAACGCGCAACCGAGCCAGATAAAATGCCACTCGATCCGCTCTTTCATCCAAACCATGATTAGCGGCAAGGTTGCCTCGGCCAACATATATCCCATCGCTGCAACGGCCAATGCCCGGCCCCGCGTCGCGACGAACCAACGGGCCATTGCAACTGTCGCGACTTGGGTGGTCATGCCTTGACCGAAAAAGCGTAGGAAGAAAACAACGAGCGGAAGCAAAGCAGCAATCGGGTTCAGAGCCATCAAAACGCAGGATAGCCCGAGAAGCAGGATAACCGTTAAGCCTAGTTGTCGGACGCGGAACCGATCCGCTAATCCGCCTGCAAAAACCATGACGGCCGCAGATGCACCTGTGCCGATCATGTAGATCAGGCCCCAGTCACCATTGCTAAGCCCGTACTGTTCGCGGATTTCACCACCGAAGATTGAGATGAAATAGGTTTGCCCAAAGCTGGATAGAAACGACAGCAAAGCGCCCGTCGCAAGGAAGGGTGCGTTTTCGCGGATGAAATGGATGTAGCCGGAGTCGCGGGTCATGCAGCTTTATTAGCCGGATGCCCGCGACAGGGAAGTGCTAAAGTACGTAGCGGCTGATATCAGTCGAACGGCTTAGCTCACCAAGGTGTTCTTCGACAAATGCAGCATTAACCTCGATGTCGTCACCACCACGGTCTGGGGCGTTGAATGATAGGTCTTCAAAAACGCGCTCCATGACGGTGTACAAACGCCGCGCACCTATGTTTTCAACGCTTTCGTTCACTTCGGCGGCAATACCTGCAAGGGCTTTGATACCGTCTTCGCTAAACGTTACTTTAACGTCCTCGGTTCCCATGAGCGCGGTGTACTGACGGGTAAGCGCGTTGTCTGTTTCCGTAAGAATACGCACAAAATCATCTTCAGTAAGTGCGCGCAGTTCCACACGAATTGGAAGGCGGCCCTGAAGTTCTGGCAAAAGGTCGGACGGCTTGGCGATGTGGAACGCGCCAGATGCGATAAACAGAATGTGGTCGGTTTTAACCGAGCCGTGCTTGGTTGAAACGGTGGTGCCTTCGATCAGCGGAAGCAAATCACGCTGCACACCTTCGCGGGAAACATCCGCGCCACGGGCATCAGAATTGCGGCAAACTTTGTCGATCTCATCGAGGAAGACGATACCGTTCTGTTCAACGGCCTCTAACGCGATCTTGGTGATGGTTTCATCGTCCAGCAATTTGTCCGCCTCGTCAGCGATCAGCAACTCATAGCTTTCGGAAACGGTGACGCGTTTCTTGGTAGTGCGTCCACCAAAGGCTTTGCCGAACATCGCACCTAAGTCCATTCCTCCGGGCATCTGCCCAGGCTGGCCAGGTATTTCCATACCGCCCAGTGGGCTGGAATTGTCTGCAACCTCAATCTCGATGATTGTATTGTCTAACTCACCACTTTTTAGTTTTTTGCGGAACATATCACGCGTGCCGCTGCGGGCGTCTTCGCCAGCGATAGCGTCAATCACACGTGCTTCGGCAGCCTCATGGGCTTTTTGTTTCACGTCGTCGCGCAAGTAGTCGCGAGTCTCAACGATTGCTGCTTCGACCAGATCGCGAATGATCTGCTCTACGTCGCGACCGACGTAGCCGACCTCAGTAAATTTAGTGGCTTCGACTTTGATAAACGGCGCGCGGGCAAGTTTGGCCAGACGGCGCGAGATTTCTGTCTTGCCGACGCCAGTGGGCCCGATCATCAAGATGTTCTTTGGGTACACTTCGTCGCGCAGATCGTCGTCGAGATGTTTACGACGCCAGCGGTTGCGAAGGGCTACGGCTACGGCGCGTTTGGCGTCGTTCTGGCCGATAATATGCCGGTCTAGTTCGGAAACGATTTCACGGGGGGTCAGGTCAGTCATGTTTGATTGTCTCCACCTTCAGATTGCTGTTTGTGTAAACGCAAATATCAGCGGCGATCGCCATGGCGCGGCGCGCGATTTCTTCAGCGGATAGGTCGTCCATGTCCATCAACGCGCGACCAGCGGCGAGGGCAAAGTTTCCGCCAGACCCAATTGCAGTCACGTCGTGTTCGGGTTCCAAAACATCGCCCGCACCCGTGATTACGAACAGATCTTTGCCGTCAGTGACGATCAACATCGCCTCGAGTTTCTGGAGGTATTTATCGGTGCGCCAGTCTTTGGCAAGCTCAACCGAAGCGCGTGCCAATTGGCCTGGTGTAGCCTCAAGTTTCTTTTCCAGACGTTCAAGGAGCGTGAAGGCATCCGCGGTGGAACCAGCAAAGCCACAAATGACATCGCTACCACCGACTGTGAGGCGGCGCACCTTTGTAGCGGTGCCCTTCATAACCGTCTGTCCGACAGACACCTGCCCGTCACCCGCGATGACTACTTCGTCACCTTTGCGTACACCGATAATTGTTGTCATGTCGTGTCCTTACGTTGCTTGTGAATTATATGGCGACGCAATTGGCGCGACACAAGGTTCCATGCAAAAAGGGCGCCCCATTGGGACGCCCTCAAATTCAATTAGAACAGTTTAGATGCTTTCTTCGATCCAACCCTGAAGCGCTGCTTTTGGTGCGGCGCCAGTTTTGTTGGAAACAACTTCGCCACCTTTGAACAGGAACAGTGCCGGAATGCCGCGCACGCCCATTTGGGCGGGGGAGTTCGGGTTTTCGTCAACGTTTACTTTGACGATTTTCACTTTTCCGTCCAATTCAGCGGAAAGTTCCTCGAGCGCTGGGCCGATTTGCTTACATGGACCGCACCATTCAGCCCAGAAATCAACCACTACTGGGATGTCGGACTGGCGAACTTCTGCGTCAAATGTGTCGTCTGTTACTGCTACGGTGGCCATTGGCTCAACTCCTTGGGGGTGTATGTATTTGCATCGGGAACGTATGGACGCATATGGGTATCGTCAAGGCGTGGTCACAGCTTCGAGAGCAGCATCAAGCATGTCGTTGGGTAATTCCGTAACAGTACCTGTTTTGGTCCACAAAAGAAGCGTGCGAATTCGGTGGGTTGGATAAACGAGCCGCAGGGCATCACGGTAAGCGGCCATTTGGCGTATAAGGCCATCAGGTGTTTCGCGCGGCGACGAAGGAACCATCCGGTTTGATTTGTAATCGATGGCGAATATTTCGTTTTCCGTTTCGATCAATCTATCAATGATCCCGAACACACGCTCACCGTTCAGTGTGTTTAACGTCGCCGAGATAGGAACCTCTGATAGGCCACTATCGAAAACCCATGAGAGTTCTGAATTTTCGATGGTGCGAATAGCTTCGTCAATTAACGCTTTGGTATCGGGGATCAGACCAACTTCAGCGTGGTTCTTTATCAAACCTTCCGCGCTCGCCCGTCGTTGCGTTGGGTCCATTGGCGGCAGAAGTTCAAGTAGGACGTGGATAATGTTCCCCCATGCCAAGGCCAGCTCAGATGCGTCAGTATAGGTTTCGCCCGGCATAATCTTCGCACCACCAAGGCTGGACGGTGAAAGCGTAGACACCTGTTCCGGTATCGCCGGTAGGTCAGGGCTGAACTCTGCCGTTATAGGTGGGTTAGTCACGAATGTAGGAGGAGCGATAGGAAGTCCGGCATCCCAATCCCAGCGGCTAAACCGTTTGCCTACACCAAGTTCGGTCAGAAGATCAGTTGCATCCAAGTGCTCAAGCGCGTCAGAAACGGTGCTATGCCAACTATCGTGTGTTTCTTTGCCAATATCCCCAGCTGCGGCAACGATAAGCCAGTTCTCAGCACGTGTTAGCGCAACGTACAAAAGACGTCGGCGCTCGCGGTCTTGTGCGTCTAACATTTCATCCTGAACGTCGCGCAAAACTTCCGGCATTACATTCGCCTTCGGCTTCCAGAAAACACTGCCTTCAGACATAAGCAGATCGCCACGCACCTCTCGTTTACGCTTCGTCGTATCGGGAAGAATTACGATTGGCGCTTCAAGCCCCTTCGCGCCGTGGACCGTCATGACACGAATTCTATCGCTTGCTGAATCCATCTGCCGTTTGACGGTTACGTCTTCCGTTTGCAGCCACGTAAGAAATCCAGTGAGACTGGGAACGGCGGAAGATTCATAGCCAAGGGCCTGCGACAACAATGCATCGATCCCGTCTTCCGCCTCATGGCCAAGTCGCGCGATCAAGTTCTGACGCCCATCGTGGCGGATCAGCAACCGATTGATCAGGTCGTATGGGCGCAAAAAGTCAGCGTTGTTTCGCAGATCGTTGAGTATCTCAATTGTATTAGAGCACGCGCCAGTTGCTTCGTTGGTTTTACGCAGGGCTTCCCACAGGCTTTGTCCCTTGGGGCGTGGTTGCGCAAGATCATAGAGCTGCTTTTCCGTCCAGCCAAACAAAGGGGATTTTAGTGCAGCCGCTAACGATAGATCGTCATCTTGAAGGGAAATGAATTGCAGCAACGCAGAGACGTCTTTAACTGCAAGCTCCCCACCGAGCTTCAAACGGTCCGCGCCAGCGATTTCGAGGCCAGCCGATTTGCAAGCCGAGATAATTTCACTGAACAGGTCGGATCGTCGCTGCACAAGGATTAAGAAATCACCGGGGGTAATTTTCCGACGGGACCAGCCTGTAGCGCCCTTTTCTTTCACGGGCAGCGTCTCGGTTGCAATCATCCGTTTGATTTCGGTTGCGATCTGCGTTGCCAAAATGACCTTGTGGTTAGTTCGACCTTTCAGGTCTACAGGATCGTCCCATTCCCGCTCTTCAGGTTTATCGGATGGCTCGACAACAGGCCAGATATCCACGCGTCCTGGCATGTCGTCTTTGAACGCAAGGTGCTTAATGTGGTCGCCAAGTCCTTCGGCCATTTCGCCTTGGAACGTTCTATCAACGAGCTCCAACACTGCAGATGAAGACCGGAATGAGTAAAGAAGCTCGCGGTCTTGCAACGGCTTTCCAACATTCGCCAACTCACCGTCAAAATGGTCGCGCATCCGGTCAAACCCTTCGGGGTCCGCGCCTTGGAACGAATAGATAGATTGTTTTTTATCGCCGACAACAAATACGGTGCGTTCGCGGTCAGGGTTCGCACCAACTCCGGTAGAAAATTCTTGGGTCAACAGGCGAACGATGTCCCACTGATCTGGCGATGTATCCTGCGCTTCGTCCACCAGGACATGATCGACACCACCATCAAGGCGAAACAGAACCCATTGCGCCACGTTTGTATCATCAAGAAGGGCTTTGGCTTTCCCGATTAAATCGTCGAAATCAAGGGCCGCACGTTGGGCTTTCTTGGCTTCGTACTTTTGAACAAACGGGGTCGCGAAGGCGAATAGCGCTTTCGTTTTCTCAAACGCATTAACGCAATTTAGATAGTCGAATGCTGCTGCGGTCCGGTCCATCCACGCATGCACGTCGTCAATGACATGGGCCACAGCTTCAACTGATGACTTATGATTTGACTGCGGCCAGTTGCGCGATTTGCTCGACCTATCTGCATAAAGAAGTAGCGATGAAACGGCGAAGAGCGTGTCGAGGTCTGGCGATGTCAAATCAATCGCCTTCAATTTTGCAGCGACTGTTTGGTAGCTTTTGGTAGCATCTTTACAGGCGTCGACAAGATCATCGACCAATCCGTCTTCGCCCCCGACAAACGCGATTTTCACGGCTTCTTGTCGGCTCGCATCTGCGGGAAGGTTGAACGTCTTGGCAAGTTCGTTTGCGTCAGGATTCGCCAAGAATGCGTTTCGTCGCGCTGTAATCGACCCGAGAAAGCTGCCGATTTCTGATCCAGTATAGTGTTGGGCCAATCCCGCGACGACGTCAGCGTTTTCTCCCGATGCCAACTCATCCAGCACTTCTTCGCGAAGGAGTTGCGCAGCGCGATCTTCCATCTCTTTGAACTGCGGACTTACCTCGGCTTCCAAAGGAAAGCGTCGCAGAACACCAGCGCAAAATGAATGGATCGTTTGAATTTTCAGTCCGCCAGGCGCTTCGATGGCGCTGGCAAACAAGGTGCGGGCATTGCTGAGATAATCATCATCAATCACCGCGTCCGTCCCGAGTTCAACCAGTTGATCGCGCAGTGTCGTCTTCGGCATCATCGCCCATTCGCCCAACCGCTGGAACAAACGGTTTTGCATCTCTGAAGCGGCGGCTTTGGTGTAGGTCAGGCAAAGCACGTTTTCAGGTCGCGTACCTGCAAGCAACAAGCGCGCAACGCGGTCAGTTAATACGCGCGTTTTACCGGAACCAGCGTTGGCAGATAACCACGTGGATTGGGTCGGATCAGCAGCTTCAATCTGACGGGCGGTTGCGTCATTGGGCTTCATGATAAGTCCTGCGGTGTTGCATCGATTGTTTCGTCCCACTCGCCATAGCGCGCAAGGTGGTCGTAGTTACCTTCAAACGCCAAAGTTTCGTTCGCGCTGCGCGAGGTGTAGCCCTTTGCCGGGTCCATCCATTTGGCGATCAACCCTTCAAACCGCGACCAAGTTTCCTCGGTAGGTTCATCTTTCAGCGGGGCGGGTTGATCCCGTAGATCGCTACCTAAGCCAATATAGACCGCCGCTTTTGTGCGGATGCGCCCGACGGCTTTAAACGCGCCGCGTTCAACCATCGCGGCCTCAAGCAACAGTTGTTTGTCGAAGTGTTTCTGCTGGGCCGGACTTGGTGCTTTGCCGGTCTTATAGTCATAGATAAGCGCTTCACCATCGTCAGACATATCAATTCGGTCGGCCGTTCCGGTAAGCTTGAACGGTAGGTTGGTGAGCGCAAGTTCACCATACATTTCCGTGCCGAAGTTGGTCGAAATTGCACGGCGTTTTGCTTCCTTCTCCAAGAAGTGCGGAGCAAATGATGCGATGCGCGCATACCAGAGCGCGCGAACAGCTGGCCATGGGCACTGGTTTGCGAGGGTCTCGGATGCAAGTGAAAGCAAAGAGGCTAGGGCGCCTGGGCTAGATGGATCGATCTTTTCCCTGACAAACCTCTCTAGGATTTTGTGAACGATCGTTCCGCGCAGCGGCGCATCTGGTGTATGAGATAGTGAATCCAGCGCATTCAAACCGAGGATCTTTCGCGCATAGATCGCGTAAGGGTCGCGTATCAACGTCTTGATCTGCGTCACTGAGAGCTGTTGCGGACGAGCGTCTGTAGGCGGGCATGGAGATGGGCGTGGGGCGGGGTCTAATTGTATCTTTGGTGCAGCGATGTTTGCGGCTAAGGAAAGCCAATGCCGTCCGCGTTCTCGCATTGCGTCCAGGCACTCAGGCCCACCCTGATCAACTAGCCCGCCAAGAAGGTTGGTCAGTCGGTTAACCCATCTGCTAGGAACGGTTTCAGCCTCGTCTGAGCGAACCGACCGGCTAAGAACAACTTCGCGTGCGCAAACTGCCTGTTGGTAGTCATGTGCACTCAGCCCGATCCGGCGTTCGGGCAACAGCAACCCTGCTTGCTTTCTCATGGGTCGGTTTAGCCATGGATCCGGTGTTGGTGCTTCCGGCCAAGTTCCTTCATTGAGGCCTGCCAGAACGACCAACTCAGCGGATTGAACGCGGGCTTCCAACGTTCCCCAAATCAGAACTTGGGGATGCCCCGCGTCGCGGTCTCGCACTTCGGCGGCTGCAAGGATGCTGTTTACAAGCCGGCGGTATTCCCGCGCGGACATTTCACCACCAGCATCTGCGTGAGATCGCAACTCAGACATCACACGCAGTGCTTCTCGGCCAGCCGCCTTTTTCCAAAGCCCGCCAGCCTCGTCTGCATTCGGGCCACCAGCAAGGCGTTCGGCCACGTCAAAATGTCGTGCAACGTGATCTGCGAGCGGCCTTTGCGTATCGTCCTGCAGGTCAATCAGAACCGAGCCAATCCAATTGACCCAGCCTTGCTGTTCATCAGGCTTCTCTTTCGCCCAATCCGTTAGACTTTGGGAAGTTGGAAAGGGAGGACCGTAGCGACGAAGGTGGAGTTCCAACGCGTTCGTTCGAAAAGCATGATCGCCGCGATCGGGACGGTCTGAGTGACTCAACGGGTGGCGTAACAGAACCAGAAGCTGTTCGGCATCCAGTTGCTCGCAAAACAAATCGGCGATGTGACGCAAAAAACGTCCAGGCGCGGTTAGCTGTAGGGGTAGCCCAGCGCTGTCATCGGGCGTAATGCCCCATCGATCCAACGCGGCAGTAACCTGCCGTGTTAGCATCCTGTCGGGTGAAATAAGCGCAGCGGTTTGATTGTCTTCAATCGCTTGACGTAATCGGACGGCAATTGCATCGGCCTCGGCACGCGGTGTAGCAGCCTCAATCATCGTTATGCCCTGAGTGGCGAGGGCGAGGTTATCAAGGTCAGGCCCATCGTTGATCCACTGATGGGTTACAGGCGCTGGGCGCAAAGAGAGGGAGACCAATCGCGTACGCGCCGAATTAATATCAGCGGAGGCACCCCAAGTCTTAGTATCGATAGGGTGAAGGTTAAGCGCCTCACAGAAGGCTTTGAACCGGTATTGCGGATGGTCTTCCGCACCGGTTTTCTGCTCCATCATATCCCAAACCTTCGATGGCATGTCGCAATCAAAACCGGGCAGAATTACCGCACCTTGCGGCAACTTTGCGACGGCTTGCATGAACAAAGAAGTGGCCCCACGTGAGCCTGTCGATCCGGCTACAATGACCGGATGGGACGGCGGATTTTCGACCCAACGAGCAATGAGGGATTCAACAACACTACGCTGGCGACCTTCACCGTCTAACTGACCATCCTCAAAGAATGGTTGAACCAGTTTGATGAATTCCAGCGCTCGCTCCCAATGTCCTGACTGATCTGAAACGTCGAGATTTGCGATCGTTTCTGGCGGAACCCCTTCGCCCTGCATTTCATTCATGAGCGCGACAAGACTTTCAGCAAGATCAATCGCTGAGTCCTGCGAGGCGAGCGTTGGGTCCGTTTCCAGCAAACCTTTCACCAACTGTGCCATTTCAAGCCGTCTGCGGAGCGGGGAAATGGCAGGTGGAAGTGCGTGTTCAATGCTGTCGTTCGCCAAATCCGTGACAAGGCGAATACGCGGCAACAGCAGGGCATTCCCCTTATGAAAAAGCGTGGTAAGCCGCCTCTGCATCCGCCTGGTATTCACATAAATTTCTACGCGCGCCACATCTGTCGGTGACATGCTTTCAAAATACTGGCGCAGTCCATCATGAAGTGACGTAGAAAAATCTAGCCCCAAAGGAACGCCAAAAACACGCGGGCCTTGGTGGGGTTCAAACATTGGACTCACCCGCAAGCATGTCTTCGGCAACCGGTATGCTGCCGGGTCGGCCTACGTCACACCATTGACCGTCATAGACCACACCGAACATCGTCTCATTCGCAAGCATGCCCTCCCAAAGCGCCCACATTGAAAAGGCTTTGAGAGAAATCGTTGCAAGGTCATCTGTACGAATAATTTGAACCCCCGAATAAACGTAGTCGCTCCCGCGGGTCAAACGGCCTTCGCTATCAATATCAAAGTCGCCAGAGCCATTGTGCCCAACTGCGTTCGAAGTTGGAATCATCAACAAGAGAGCGTCCATTTTTTCAGGTCGCCAATCGTTCTGCAAAGATTTCACAGGGTTAGAGCCGCGCCAAACGGCATCAGTATTCATCGTAAGAACGGGATTACTGTCGAGTAGGGGTAACGCACGTTTAAGGCCACCACCTGTTTCCAACAACTGGTCAGATTCATCCGAAACAAGGACGTCCGTTCCAGCAAGATGCGCATGGATTTGTTCTGCGAAGTAGTGGACATTCACGACCGCTTTTAACCCCAAGCATTGCGCCAGCGCATGATCAAGCAGTGGTTTCCCAGAAACTTCAACAAGCGGCTTTGGGCGCGTGTTCGTCAGTGGTGCCATACGTGTGCCAAGACCCGCGGCGAACAAGAGAATTGCGTTCGGGTATTCAGTCAAGGTAATTCTCCGCCGGGCCAAAGGCCCGCTCAACGAGCCGAGCAAGATCTGACAAACCAGATTCAGCCAAGTCAGTCTGCAGGTGACCCCAAACGCGTGGGGTGAGTTTTAAGTATGACATTTTGCCATCCTGTTTTGCGAGACGACTAAATATGCCCAAGATCCGCAAGTTGCGTTGAATCGCCATCACATGAAACGCGCGTTTGAAGTCGTCGAAATCATGATCATCACCGGCGAGTTGACGGATTAGTGGCTTCAATAATCTTGGATTCACATCACGCCGCGCATCGCGAAGTAATGACGCCAGGTCGTAGGTTGGATGCGTGACAAAAGCGTCCTGAAAATCAAGAAGGCCGATACGGGCCGCACCACTTTCGTTAGGTCGCCAGATTAGATTTTCTGCGTGGAAGTCCCTTAACGATAGAACCGACGGGTTAGGGTCTACTTCGGTCAAAAGCGTATGAATTCTCGCGGTTATATCCGCAGCAAGGTCAACGCTTGAGTCCTTCACCGCCCACTCAAAAGCAAGCCCGATCATTTCGGCGCCTACATCTGGTGTCATCCTAGAAAGGCCTGAGGGAGGCGGAGCGGTTTGAAGTGTTTTCAAGACCTCTACAGTTGATGAATACAGCGCGCTTTCATCTAGCGGCGCAGCGACTAGGTGCTTCGCGAAGTCAACTTTGCCAAGGTCGCTCAGCACGATCAATCCGTCAACTTCGTTCCACGTTAGTACCTTGGGCGCGGCAAGTGAGAGCTGATTGAGGTGATCCGCGATTTCAACGAAGCGAGACTGACTTCCGCAGGTTTCCACCGGTGCATCCATAAGGATCACAGACTTGTTTGCTGGACCAAATAGGCGTTCATATCGACGCGCTGAAGCATCGCCCGCCAGCGGTGTGCGTTTCCAATCTGACCATTCGGTCGCGGCCAGCCAATTTTGAACCAATTCGCTACGCATTTGGATCAATCCCGGCCAACCTGTTTCGCCAGTTATCGCCATAGGTGAGCGTCGCGAGATGACAATCAGCTGCAACGGTAAGCTCGATATCCAATGCGGATTCTGGCGCTAAGTCTTCCAACAATTCGGGCCATTCAATCAGGCAAATTTGATCACTCATCGCATCGGCCAAGCCGAGCTCAACCGCCTCTTGCGTATCGCTAAGCCGGTAAAGATCTGCGTGCCAAATTTCTAGCTCAGCAAATTCATATGTTTGAACAAGCGTGAAAGTTGGGGAAGGAACTTCGGTTTCGGGACCTAATAGTGACCGAATGAATGCCCGCGTCAGCGCGGACTTTCCTGCACCTATTTGTCCACGCAACAGAAAGCAGTCACCCGCTTGCGCATATTTCGCAAGGGTTTCACCGAGCTTGGCTGTGTCATCTTCAGAGGAAAGCCGTAAAGTTGTTGTTCGCACCATGTGCCAACATTAAGCTGCCC
The DNA here is from genome assembly GCA_937969445.1 of uncultured Octadecabacter sp. GTDB lineage: Bacteria > Pseudomonadota > Alphaproteobacteria > Rhodobacterales > Rhodobacteraceae > Octadecabacter. Next base: position 29,034 of record CALBVZ010000023.1, read on the forward strand.
CGAAATGCCTGCAAGGTTAATCAGACAGACACCGAGCGTTGAGGCTTGAAATCGGACGATTCAACAAGACCAGAGTCCGCATTTTCTTTATCGGTAAGGGTGAAGGTGATCTGATGATTGCCGTCCGGCAAAGGATGGTACTGGCAGTTGATTTCAATCTGATTGTCTAGCCAAATACGACCGCTCCATGAGACCTCCGCTTTTCCAAGACTGACGGCGTCGTGTAGTTTAACCCAAACCGGTGAAGGTGAAGTGGCTTCCTGCCAATTCGCGGACTCTTCTGAAAAGTCGCGACTATTGATTGCCCCGTCTAGCTGAGTGCCCCAAAGCGACTGGTAGGCGGTGTTTGCCATGACCAGCGTTCCTGACGACGAAAATACGCACACTGCAGCTTCCAAGTTGTCGATAACGGCGCTACCAACATCGATTTGCGAGCGGAACTTACGTGTAAGGGATACTTCGTCGCTTATGTCTTCTAATAGAAACGCGATCGCGCCATTCGGGTGCGGTTTGCCGGTCACCCGAAATGTTTGCCCGTTCGGAATTGCCCACGTTTCTTGATAGCTTCCTTCTGCAGCAGCAGATTCCAGTGCAACCATTTGATTGCGCCAAGAAGTATAGTTTTTAGGTTCTGGCATCATCCGGTTGTCGCGAAGACGATCAAGAAACGAAAATAACGTTGGTCGCGCGATTAAGAAATCGGGTGGTAAAAGGCTTAAGTCGCAGAGCGCGGGATTAAACAGTACGAGACGACGATCCGCATCAAAAATCGCAAGCCCCACGGAGAGTTGAGCGAAAGTCTTTGTAAGAGTTTGTACAAAGTCACGCTGAGCTTCTTTGGCTGACACAACAGCAGTTGCGTCGATTGCAAAATGGATTGTGTCGTGCCCTCGTCTTAAACTTGTGATTTCAAACCAGATAGGTTTCTCGTTATGCGCAAGGTCGATACGGTGCATATCAACGATGGGCGCATTTCCTGCAGGTCTAGCGGTATCGCTAAAAATATCACGTGGTGGCCAAGGAAGGGCAACGTCTGGCGCAGCAGGAAAGAGCACTTCAGAAAGTTCGATGTAGGACTTGTTTGCCCAAGTTAGCACGCCTTGGGAGTCTTTCTTCCAAATCAGTTGTGGAGAATCTTCACCGATGCTGCGCAGTGTCTCAAGCTCATGTTCAATGGCGTTTGCCGTGAGCGGATCAATGGTATCGCCAGGGTGATCTCTATGTTGGATCAGTGTAACTCGCGCCAATCCGTTCCAATACTCTGCTTCGATCCAGCTGCTGTGGCCATCTACGGGTTTGATTGACATTCGTCCGGTGACCGCGAGCTCTGAGAGCTGGGATCGTAGATCTGGAAAGCGTGCCGAAAGAATGGAAAGAAATGCCTCCCAGTCAGTTTGATCGGCTTGACGGTGTTCCATGAGGTCAAGGGCAGGGCTGGATGCATTAACGAGGGTTTCATCATCAAAGAGAAAGGTAATGGTGTCTTCGGCCTCAAGCATAAGCGTACGTGCAGTCACGAGAGAACTTCTGTTTGCTCGAATCCAAAAAGCAAGCAATCCAAATGCACAAAGTGCACCCGTAAATATGGCTCCAAATACACTCAGAAAACCAATTTGACTCATTTCAGACCTCCAACGCTTCGAGGTTCAAAATGAGTTAATTAAGTTAACCGCGCGTTAAATGATTAGCTAATCAGTGTGTTGTCACCAAGGGCGCCGCGTGCTGTTTCAGCTGAAGGCTCGATGCTGCTCCGCGCCCAACTGACAGTTACAATTGCACCGCGGCCCATCTTAGACTTTGCTTGAGAGGGGCCGTTTACAAAACTTAACGTCGCACCGGATCGTTCCAAAAGGGTCTTGGCGATAAACAGACCAAGGCCCATACCCTCATACCCGGGCCGGCGTTCGCTTCCTTCTTCTGATTTACGTCGCCGCACGAATGGTTCGCCAATCCGATTCAGAACTGAACTGGGGAAACCCGGGCCATCATCACCGATGTCGACAGTGATGAAATCGTCAGTCCAGCTTATCGCAACCAAGACCGAGCTTTGTGAGAAATCTACCGCGTTCTGAACGAAATTTCGGATGCCGTGGATGATTTCTGGGCGTCTAAAAATGTCAGGTTGACGCTGATTGTCTCCTGCAGGTGCTTGCGTTTTGAATTGCACCAACTTGCCACGATGTAGGTGCGGTTCACTCGCTTCCCGAATGACTGTTTCGATTGGCGCTTGGCGTAGCAAATGATCTTCTTTTCCGGCCCGGCCCATTGAACGCAATATGTCGCGGCATCTATCTGCTTGCTCACGTATAAGCCGTGCATCTTCTTTTAGCTCTTCATTGTCACCCAGCTCGTCCAGCAATTCACTGCTGACCAGTTTGATTGTAGCAAGCGGCGTCCCAAGTTCATGTGCAGCCGCTGCAATAACACCGCCTAGGTCAGTGAGTTTTTGCTCTCGAGCCAAGGCCATTTGTGTGGCGACAAGGGCTTCGCTCATGGACAGGGTTTCTTGCGTAACTTGGTGCGCATAAATTCCAACAAAGACCACACCGATAACAAGCGCGATCCAAAAGCCGAACACAAATAGATCTGGAAGGATTAGTGGAAAACCGGATGCCGTCATGATGGGAAGGCTTGCGAAACGCAGTATTGTCACAATGGTGAGTGTCGTTGCGCCAATGATCAATGTGCTGCGAAGCGGCAAGAGCGTCGAGGCGACAGTTACTGGCGCGAGGAGAAGGAGTGCGAACGGATTGTTCAGCCCGCCCGCTAACAACAACAACAACCCGAGCTGCGCGAGATCAAATCCGATCATCAGGTTCGCTTCATTCTCGGATAGTCTGCGATTCTCTGGATAGATGAAGTAAGACACGACGTTCAAAAGGACTGATAGACCGATAACGACTGCGATCAGACCCGTTTCTAGATTTAGGTGGAAAACGAAGATAGCCGCGAATACAGCGGTAATTTGCCCCAAGACAGCGATCCACCGGATTGATGCTAGTGTTCGAACCCGCACCCAGTTGCTGCGGTTCTGATTCTGAAACACGTCGTTTTCTATCTGCGCCATAATGACCGGTATCTCGATTGTGACTTACGCTTGTCGTATGGTGCACATATGTAGGCGGCAGTCGCGACCTAAATATGTGGATGCCCATTATGTCTAAGACCTATGCTATCGCCGCTGGTGCTGTTGTTGTTGCCCTTTTGGGGGGCACGTTTGCCGCTACGCAAATTGGCCGAAGTGACGATATGTTCGCTGAGTGCAGAGCCAGTCAGTCAGCTGCTGGCGCTATCGGGGGTCCATTTGAATTGGTTGATGAGAATGGCGTAACCGTCACCAACGAGGACGTCATCACAGGCCCGACATTGATATACTTTGGCTATACGTTTTGTCCGGATGTGTGTCCGTTAGATAACATGAGAAACGCTCAAGCCATTGAAATATTGGATGAACAGGGCGTTGACGTGACTCCAGTATTCATCTCGATTGATCCTGAACGTGATACAGTCGACGTCGTGCGAGACTTTACAGAAAATTTCCACGACCGAATGATCGGACTTACAGGATCACCCGAACAGGTCAGGGCTGCATCGCAGGCTTATCGTACGTATTACGCCAAACAAGATGCTGAGGATGAGTATTACCTCGTTGACCATACAACGATGTCTTACCTTGTTTTCCCCGAGCAAGGATTTCAGGAATTCTATCGTCGTGATGTCACACCAGAGAAAATGGCCGAGAGCCTTAGCTGCTTCGTTGATGCAGCAAGCTAACCTGATTATTTGACCGTACTCCCATCCAACGATAAGTCTTGGGGGGAAGAGAAAAGGGATGGTACATGGATCTGGAACCTATCGGAGAAGATGCGTCCCTTTTGCTGGTGGACGATGACGAACCTTTTTTGCGTCGCCTTGCCAAAGCAATGGAGAAACGCGGGTTCTCAGTTGAAACCGCGGAAAGTGTCGCCGCCGGCAAGGCAATCGCAACAGCGCGCCCACCTGCTTATGCCGTCGTCGACTTACGTCTTGAGGACGGTACCGGCCTTGATGTGGTTGAAACACTGCGCGAACGTCGCCCCGAGGCGCGTATTGTCGTGTTGACCGGGTATGGTGCGATTGCGACGGCTGTTGCAGCGGTAAAGATTGGCGCGACTGATTATCTTTCCAAACCAGCAGATGCGACGGACGTTATGAATGCGCTGTTGACGAACGGTGCGGAACTTCCACCTCCACCAGAAAACCCGATGAGCGCTGATCGTGTCCGTTGGGAGCATATCCAACGAGTTTATGAATTGTGTGATCGCAATGTATCTGAGACCGCACGGCGGTTGAATATGCACCGCCGAACGCTTCAACGGATTTTGGCTAAGCGCAGCCCTCGCTAACGGGGCCACCTGCGAACACGTTTGTTGTCAGCGCTTGGATTCCCGCGTCAGCCATTTCACGAATATGTCCCGATTGGGCGAGATGACTTCAGGCCGCGTCAGAAGGTGATAGGCGAGGTCTGAGTTTTCTTCTTCGCACAAAAGTACAAACTCGCCAGATGCGATAAACGGTTTGGCAATCGGCGCAGGAAGTACTGTTATACCCAGACCGGCGCGCACAGCCTCACGGGCGAGTTGACTGGTCGCAAATACCCTGACCGTTTCTTCGTCGAGATCGATCCCGTTCTCTAATAACCAAGACCGCTCCTCGGACCGCATCCCATCCATCAACCATCGCGCGCCCCTCATGTCGGCCAAGCAATCCATCTTGCGGTTTTTAACATAGCTTTGCGCAGCAACTGCTGTGTGTCCTGCAGGCATGAGCATCCGAGATTTGACACCAGGCCAGATGCCGTCGCCGTATCTGATGGCGATATCGACGTTGTCCCGCCTCATATCAATGAGGGCGTGACTCGGGAGAATTTCGATGTCGATGTCAGGATGTGAATCCCAGAACGCACCGATGCGCGGCATTAGCCAGTTGGCGGCAAAAGATGGGGTAACTGTGACACGGACTGCCCGTGTCTTTGATTGGTCGAGTAAGTTTTGGGTCGCCGTTTCTACGAGACCGAAAGCCTCTGACAGCTGGTTGGCCAATTTGCGTCCACTATCTGTAACGGACATGCCGCGACCTTCGCGTTGCATTAAGGATTGACCAAAATGATCTTCGAGCGCGCGGACATGCTGGCCGATGGCAGCATGCGTTACGTTCAGATCTCGCGCTGCGGCGGAAAAGCTACCGTGTCGCGCGGCGGCTTCGAATGCGCGCAGCGCGGATAGGGAAGGGATGTCATGCCAATTCATTTGAAAGTTAGGCTATCACATTTGAAATTATCCTGACTAGGGTGAATTGCCAGAACCCATTATTCATTAGGCATCAACAATGCCAATGGAGGCCAATATGTTTACCATACTTGCAGATGCCATGTTTACTGCAACGCTTGCAAAGCGAGGTAGTGACATTCCCGAACGTCTAAAAGATCACCCTGATCGGTATGTGTCAAAAAACAAACGACAAAGCTCTAGCGCGCAGTTTGGGTTCAGCCCGTACCGCGATCTTTGGTAGAATACCTAAAGGGTGGCTGTTTCCTTGCAGCCGCCCAAAGGATTTAAAGCACGAACCGTTTTACGATCCGGTCCACTTGCGTTCCATTCGGGCGCGTGTGGTCAGCGGGTTTCACATGATCGGGCTGGAAACCCATTTTGGAATAAAACGCGAGGCCGCCTGAATTATCTTCCGTGATCTTGGCGATGATGGACGTACCCCCACGATTTTTGCAATCGAACCGTGTTTTTTCAAACATGGCTTTTCCAGCTCCGCGCACGGGATTCATTTGATCGGTGAAACTGCCGATGGAATAGACTCCGGGTTCAATCTCAAAGGCGCCCTGAAAACCGACGAGCCGCTCGTCGTGAAGCACAACATTGATGACTTCCGCGCCTTTGAAATAGTGGGCTGCAAAACCAGCCTCACTGTAAGGTTCTTCGTAGGCAGTACTGCCATCAAGAGAGATGATATGATTGATTATTACGACGCAGGCTGGGACATCATACTTTTGCATAGCGCGGACGGTGAAGGTCATAGCATGTCCATTAGTTTGGCATGACGACGGGTAAAATCTTGACGAACTGAAAGCGGTGCGCGCAGCTGGATTTTCGCGGTTTGTGCAATGTTAGAGTCGAGCTTTCCGAATAGTTTGTCTGCTTCAATTGCAGTAAACTCAGCGATCTGAACAGCCTCGAGCCAAGCGCTTATCTTGTCGGCTTTCTTGATCTTCTTTTTTACGTCCACAGGCACTTGGGCGGGCAGTCCGAACCGAATGTGGATTGCTGCCATAAGGCGTTCATCAAGGGTTTCGTAACCCGGTCCAACAGCAGCCTTAACGGGGCTGATCATGTCGCCAATTACATATTCAGGCGCATCGTGCAGCAATGCAGCAAGCTGCCATTTGACTGGTGCATTCGGATTCATCGCTGTAAAAATTTGTTCGACCAACAAAGAATGCTCAGCAACCGAGTAAGCGAAATCACCAACCGTCTGACCATTCCAACGCGCAACAAAGGCGAGCCCATGGGCAATGTCTTCGATTTCAATATCCATCGGGGTCGGGTCAAGCAGGTCCAGCCGACGACCAGATAACATGCGTTGCCATGCACGGGGTTGTTTCATCTAAAGCACTCCGAATTAGACGGTGACCCTACGGCGCACGTGCTTTGATTGTCGAGGCCTCTTTGCGGTGTTAAGGGGGCGTCAATTAGGTATGTAAGGAGAGCCACCATGGCCAATGACTATATCGTTAAAGACATCGCCCTGGCGGCGTTTGGCCGCAAAGAGCTAGATATTGCTGAAACTGAGATGCCAGGCCTGATGGCATGCCGTTCTGAGTTCGGTGAAACAAAGCCGCTGAAAGGTGCACGCATCGTTGGATCGTTGCACATGACCATCCAGACGGCTGTGTTGATCGAAACACTTGTTGAGCTTGGAGCGGACGTGCGTTGGGCATCTTGCAACATCTTCTCAACGCAAGACCACGCCGCGGCGGCGATTGCAGAAGGCGGCACACCCGTGTTTGCGATCAAAGGCCAGTCTTTGGAAGAGCACTGGGACTACCTCGATAAATCCTTCATGTTCCCAGAAGGTGCGAACATGATTTTGGACGATGGTGGCGACGCGACGCTGTACATCCTTTTGGGTGCACGTGCAGAAGCTGGCGAAGAGATTATCCCTGTCCCGCAGTCCGAGGAAGAAGAAGCGATCAAAAAGCAGATCGCGAAGCGCATGAAAGAGAGCCCGGGCTGGTTCACTAAAACGCGTGATGCGATCCAAGGCGTTTCAGAGGAAACAACGACTGGTGTTCACCGTCTTTACGATCTGCACAAGAACGGCCAACTGCCTTTCCCAGCGATCAACGTGAACGACTCCGTGACCAAGTCGAAGTTCGACAACAAGTACGGCTGTAAGGAATCGCTCGTCGACGGTATTCGCCGCGCGACTGACACGATGATGGCCGGCAAGGTTGCTGTCGTGATGGGCTACGGCGACGTGGGCAAAGGCTCTGCCGCGTCCTTGTCCGGCGCTGGCGCACGTGTAATCGTTACTGAAGTTGACCCGATCTGCGCACTTCAAGCAGCAATGGACGGCTTTCAGGTTACGACGTTGGACGAAGTCGTAGGCATGGCCGACATCTTTGTGACGACCACTGGCAACAAAGATGTCATTCGCATCGAACATATGCGTGCGATGAAAGATATGGCGATTGTTGGCAATATCGGTCACTTCGACAATGAAATCCAAGTCGCAGCGTTGAAGAACCATAAATGGACGAACATCAAAGAACAGGTCGACATGATCACGATGCCATCCGGCAATCGTTTGATCCTGCTGTCCGAGGGTCGTTTGCTAAACCTTGGCAACGCAACAGGCCACCCGTCTTTCGTGATGTCCGCATCTTTCACCAACCAGGTTCTGGCGCAGCTGGAACTTTGGAACAACGGCGACGCCTACAAAAACGACGTCTACATCCTTCCAAAAGCGTTGGACGAAAAGGTTGCTGCACTGCACTTGAAAAAGATCGGTGTAAAATTGACCAAGCTGGACAAAGAGCAGGCGGACTACATCGGTGTGGCCCAAGACGGCCCCTTCAAGCCAGAGCACTACCGCTACTAAGCGGCATACAATGAACACTCGACGCAGAGGCCACCCGTTTCTAAACGCGGTGGCCTTTGTGTTTTCGCTGTTCTGTCTTGGGGTGGTTGCGCTGGCCTATTTGGTCCTGCTTGCGACCCATGAAGACACGCCTGTGCCCCGCGCGTGGAACCCGTCGCTTCCATTTTCGATCAATGACCCGCTGACATTTGTGACGCCCTACAAACTGGCGCGGGCGTTGCGCAACGACGCACTTTGCCTCGCAACATTGGACGAGGGCCGCGTAATTTTTGAGGCAATGGAGCCTCTTGAGGCATCCGAGCAATGCCAAGTTCGCAACCGTGTGGAATTGACCAAACTGGGTCAAACGACGATTGCCCCCGTCGAAACCCGCTGTTCAACCGCCTTGCGATTGGCAATGTGGGAACGCCATGACGTCCAGAATGCGGCGCAGGATCATTTCGGGCAAGGTGTGGCGCGGATGCGCCAGATCGGCAGCTACAATTGCCGCACGATCCGCGGCGTGTCCGACCGGATGAGCACCCACGCCACAGCTCAGGCAATTGATATCGGTGGATTTACCCTCGCGGATGGAACAAGGATCGAATTAACACAAGACTGGGACGGCCCCCAAGACCGTCAAGACTTCCTGCGAGACGTCCGAAATGGAGCCTGTCGATGGTTCGAAACTACGCTCGGCCCAGATTTCAACTCCCTCCATGCAGATCATTTCCATTTACAGTCAAAAGGTTGGGGGACGTGCCGCTAAGCGGTGAACCGCAACTTGACGAGAATCCGATATTTTTCCCTTTGGAATGGCAGCTTTACGACTTATTGTGCCAGCAGACCTGACGAAGGTCGGCATTAGGCTACGGCCTGCAAATTGGTGGGAGATATTACCATGGGAAAAAGAGACGAGCTGATTGCTCAATATGCGGATGATCTGCGCAACAAATGCGGCATGACGCCGGATATGGACCTGTTGACAAAAGTAACAATCGGCTGCGGCCCTGCAATTTACAATGCAGACGCTTCTACCGTTGCTGGCTCACAGCCAGACGAGCTGGAAACAGTGAAAAACAACTTCCTTATCAAGAAGTTAGGTCTGAGCGACAGCCCTGCTCTGATGGATGCAATCAACAGCTGCATCGAGACTTATGGCAAATCCGAGCGCAACAAATATCGCGCGGTCATCTATTACATGCTGACCAAGCATTTCAACAAAGAGTCTGTCTACGGCTGATCAGCCGACCAGAGTTTCGCGAAGACGCCCGCCATTCGCGCGGGCGTTTTTCTTTTTCAGATCGATAAAATTTGTCGAAAATTCCATGCAATAGGTAACGAACAAGTCCTTGAGAAATATAGAGAAATGTTCTACCTATGTTCTCGTCTGAACCAGAAGGTCGGACCCGAAATTCAAACACGTGTGGTGCGAGACCATTTCAAGCACGTGGGGTAGATGGAGGGTCCCGAGGGGTTGGGACCCTCCTTTTCATTTTAGGATGCTGATGTTCACTCGGTAGCGTACAAGGACCGACGCCTAGAACAGTGTCAGAACCAGTCCCATAACGGTGCACCCACCGGTCGCATAGCCACCGTCAATCAAGATCAAGCGTTTGGGTCGCCCTGCAAACAGGTAATTCGTCGTAAGCCAGGGCGCTGCGATAAACAGCCCGAGGCCGAGGCCGGAAATCAGCCCATAGCCCGATGTGTGCACGCCGGAGCTTTCAAAGATGTGCCGCATCATCCCTGCGACGATCAACGCGCACAAAAAGCTGCCAATGTAGGGGACAGGGTTTTTCCGGTCGATCGTATCTTCGGTCAGACCGACATCTTCCATCCAGGGTTTGGCCAGCGCCATGTACCAGATCGATCCAAAAATCCACGCCGCAACTGCGGCGGCCACCACGTTCAGAAATTCCATGTCAAACCCTCCCAGATATTGAAGTTCAGCTTTTTGAAAGCGCGACGATCCGTGACCATTCCGCGTCTCGCACTGGCTGGACTGATAGGCGCGAGTTCTTCACCAGCACCATCTCGGCCAACGCTTCGTCCTGCTTGATCTCATCTAGTGTGATCGCACGAGCCAGTGGTTCAACCGCTTTAATGTCGACGCATTCCCAACGCTCATCATCGGTGGTGCTGTCAGGATGGGCCAAGGCGCAGACCTCAACGATGCCCACGATCTCTTTGTCTTTTTGCGAATGGTAGAAAAAACCCTGATCGCCAATCTTCATTTCCCGCATGAAATTGCGTGCCTGATAATTTCGCACACCGTCCCATTCTTCACCTTGGGCCCCTTTTGCAACCTGATCATCCCAAGACCAGACAGACGGTTCTGATTTGAACAACCAATAGGCCATGATCAGATCACCTTGTTCCAAATTTCCAGTCGAACATCGCTAAACAATCCTGCTTTTGCGTATGGATCATCGGCAGCCCACGCTTTGGCTGCCGCCATATCTTCCGCCTCAAGAATAATCAGGGAACCGTACATGTCACCATTTGCATCCAGAAAGGGGCCAGCCTGTTCCACAGGCGAGGCTTTCAAATAGGCGACATGGGCGTCCCGGTTCGCTTTGCGCAGTTCAAGATGGCCAGGTTTGTCAGTACAGATCACAGCGATGCGCATTGCTATTCCTTTCGCAACGGACGGTTCAAAAGATATTCCAAAACTTGCGGCAGCGCCGCGCGGTTGTCCAGAACTTCACAGACGGCTTGCGCAATCGGCATCTCAATACCTTGCGTCGCAGCCAGTTTTACGACGGCCCGCGCCGTGGCTTTGCCTTCGACGGTTGCGGAGGTATCGGCAGCATCGGCTGATCCGATCGCGTATCCAAAGCTGAAATTTCGCGATTGCCGGGACGTACAGGTCAGGCTGAGGTCGCCAAAGCCGGACAGACCTTGCAGCGTTTCAGGCGCGGCCCCCATCGCCAGTGCGAGGCGCTGCATTTCGGCAAATCCACGGGTCATTAACGCCGCCCGGGCACTTTCACCCAAACCCGCGCCAATCGTGATACCGCAAGCTATTGCGATGACATTCTTTAAGGCACCCCCAAGTTCGGCCCCGGTTGGATCAGCGGACAGATAAAGCCGCAGCGTTTCGGTTGATAGGTTCTCTTGCAGCATCTGACCCACGGTTCTCGAGGCCGTGGCCAAGGTCAGCGCGGTCGGCAGACCTTGCGCAATATCAGCCGCAAAACTAGGGCCTGTCAGGATTG
>CALBVZ010000024.1 GCA_937969445.1 uncultured Octadecabacter sp.
GAGAAGTTCAAAACAGCGACCCGCGTGGTTGCCGAAGTAGAGCTTGCATCGGTAATTTCTTCGGAAACAGCTGTTATGGCCGAGGTCGAGGTTGAGGAAGCGGATGCGTCCACTGAGGGCCAACCCCCTGAACAGCAAGACGGCGAAGCACCAACCAAGAAGCGCCGTCGTCGCCGTCGTCGTCGTCGCGGTGGTGGGGGCGGTAGCGAGAACGCCGAGGCCAACAACGCCGAGAACGGTGGCGAGAACGCTGTTGAAGTTGCAGCCGCGCCTGTTGAGGGTGAAGCTGCGGTTGCGGAGGCAGAAGCCGCTGAGACAACAGAAGAAGCGCCAAAGCCAAAGCGCACACGCACCCGCAGCAAGAAGAGCGATGCTGTACTTGCTGAGACGGCAGAAGCTGCCGAGACTACGGAAGCTGCACCAGAAGAGCCTGCAGCTGAAGAAGCCCCGGCGAAGCCAAAGCGCACGCGTACACGTCGCAAGAAAACCGATGATACGGTGGCAGAAGAGGTGAAGGCTGAAGAGGTAAAGGCAGAAGAGCCAGCACCAGCAGCTGAAGAAGAGCCTGAGGCAAAGCCAAAGAAGAAGGCCACACGTGCACGTAAGAAGCCTGCAGCGAAGAAGGTTGAAGTTGCTGAAGCAGAGGCGCCAGCCGCGGAAGCGCCTGCTGAAACACCGGAGCCTGTTGCAAAAGCAAAGCCGAAACGCGTTCGAAAAACCACTTCAAAGCCGACGCCCGTTGAGGCGGAAGCAGACGTTGTAGAACCAGCTGCCGAGGCCAAAGACGCGCCTAAGAAACGTGGCTGGTGGTCGCTGGGTGGTCGCTAAGGCGACACATGACCTTCGCTCTGTAAGGAATTGATAATAAATGCCGTTCCACTAATGTGGGGCGGCATTTTTATATGGTTACACGCTCAATAACGTAAATCTGATGTGGTCCATCGTCAGTCTGGGACACCAGCCTATGGCCTGCTTCAACGCAGAAATGTGGAATGTCTATCACGGCAATTGGGTCATCCGCCCATAGGGTCACCACTGTCCCAACAGGCACATCGCGCATCACTTTACCGAGCTTTAAGACCGGCAAAGGGCACATCAATCCACGGGCATCAACGATATCTTCCATAGCCTAGGGGTGCCGTGCGTTGTCACAAAAGTCCACAAGGAAGTGACCAACTGTCGCGTGACGTCGCGCGTACACGACGCTAAGAGGGTTCTATGTTTGAAACCGAAACCTTCCTTGCCGCCTCGTTGATTCCTGCGCTCCTCGTTGCGTTTTCTGCGGGCATTCTGTCGTTCCTCAGCCCTTGTGTGCTGCCGATTGTACCGCCGTACCTTGCTTATATGGGCGGAGTGAGTGTGTCGGAGATGGAAGACAACAAAGACGCGCGCAATCGTGCCGTCGTTTCAGCGTTGTTTTTTGTGCTGGGCCTTTCGACCGTTTTCTTGATCCTTGGGGCAGGGGCATCGGCCCTTGGGCGTGCCTTCCTCGGGGTCAAAACCTACTTTGAGATCGGTGCAGGGATCGTTGTGATCATCTTTGGGTTCCATTTTCTGGGGCTTTACCGGCTGAAATTCCTTGATCGCGAGATGCGTGTGGATGCGGGGGACCAAGGCGGGTCTGCGTTTGGTGCGTATTTCCTTGGCCTTGCGTTCGCCTTCGGGTGGACACCGTGCTTGGGCCCGATCCTAAGCGCTATTCTTGGCCTTGCTACGGGGCAGGCGGATGTTGGTAAGGGTATGGTATTGCTGGGAACTTATGCGCTTGGCCTTGGTGTTCCTTTCCTGCTTGTGGCCGCGTTTTTTCCACAGATGAAACGCCCGATGGCATGGATGAAACGCAACATGGGCGTGATTGAAAAGACTTCAGGCGTGCTGCTGATCATCGTTGGTTTGGCGATGGCGACGGGATTCCTCGCGGTGTTTGCGTACTGGATGCTTGAAGCGATGCCGTTCTTGGCCGTTTTTGGTTAACCCGTAACTTATTTTCGCCGAAGTTTGCGTCTATACTGCCTTCAAAGTAAGGGCGAAGCGCAATGGATCAGGCAGAGAATAGACAGGTGAAACGCCGCAAGGTGTTCTATATTCCCGGCTACGATCCTATTCACCCGCGCCGCTACCGCGAGCTGTATCGCACTGAATCTGCAACACAATCCGAGATATCCGGCTATGAAGTCGGGATCGCTGCGAAAAATGGTGAGCATTATGGCTGGCGCGTGGAAGCGCGTATGGATGGCCAGTCCGTTGACAGTGAAGTGGACGTTTTGGTCTGGTCCGACATCGTACGCAATTCCATGTCGTCCAGCATTGCCGCGACCTACCTGCAATTGCTGCGTACCGCATTCATCTACATCACGTCGGGTGCCTTGCGCCGCTTGATGTGGCTGCGCAAGGGACCGGTGATTGCCGCGCTTTACCCCGTTGGCATGTTGTTGCTGCAACTGTTGGGGGCCGTGCTAGCAGGGCTATTGGCGGCAAAAGTCCTGAGCTGGGCGTTGGGCGGGATTGGCCGTGCGATTGTCGGGTTGTTCACAGGCGGCGAACCTTCCACGTTGGATTTCTCAATCTTTCATACCGGTCTATTCGTCGTCCAATTGGTGTTGGTCACGTGGGTCGCTTGGCAGGTTCTATGTTGGTTTAAGAAAAACGACGGGAAATTCTTCGCCTACTACCTGATGCATGATTTTGCCTATTCCGCCAAAACCAAAGGCACGAACGCACCCGAGCTTGAAGACCGCATGGCCGATTTTCGCGGTGTCATTGGTGAAGCGTTAGAGGGCGACTTCGACGAAGTCTTGGTCGTCGGCCATTCATCCGGCGCGCATTTGGCGGTTTCCATTCTTTCGGATTTGATCCGTGAAGGCGGCGTACCAGCGGATGGTCCTGCGCTTGGGTTCCTAAGCCTTGGACATGTCGTCCCGATGGTGAGCTTCCTTCCAAAGGCCGACCGATTGCGCGCTGATCTGAACTACCTTTCCACACGTGATGAACTCGCCTGGATCGACGTAACCGCCCCCGGGGACGGCTGCACATTCGCGTTGTGTGATCCGGTGGCAGTGTCCGGCGTCGCCCCTGAAGGGCAAAAATGGCCGTTGGTGATTTCTGCGGCCTTCACGCAAACCCTGTCGCCCGAACGCTGGAAGGAACTGCGTTGGAAGTTCTTTCGCCTGCATTTCCAGTACCTTTGCGCCTTTGATCGGGTGGGGGACTATGATTATTTCCGCATCACGGCGGGCCCGCAGACCCTTGGGGACCGATTTGAAGGCCGCGAGCCGTCTAAATCACGCATTGACGTGGCCGCCTCCAAGTTTACCAGTATGAACCATGATCCCGCCCAAACCCCCCTCACGTCCTGAGAAGGTCTCGCTTTGGCGATACCTTAAGCTGTTTCGCCAAGACATCTTGTCGGCCCAGCCGGCTAAGCTGTATCGCGCGTGGATGGCGGAGTTTAAGACGCCGTTCTTTCGCAGCTATCTGGCGAATGACCCCGAGCTTGTGAAGCGGGTGCTGAAAGATCGCCCCGATGATTTCCCAAAGTCTGATCGCATTGGTGCGGGCTTGCGCCCACTGCTGGGGAACTCGGTGTTCTTGACCAATGGCGAGACATGGAAGCGCCAGCGTCGCATCATTGACCCTGCGTTTGAAGGCGGCCGTCTGCGCGACACTTACGGTGCGATGTATGCAGCGGGGGAGGCCGCCGTGGAACGGATGGCGGCCAATCTAGGTGTTCAGGATATCGAACCCGAAACGTCCCACGCTGCCGCTGATGTGATCTTTCGCACCCTGTTTTCCATTCCGATTGAAGACGAAACAGCAACGGCCGTGTTTGAGAAATTCCGCGACCATCAACGTACGCAACCGATCCTGAACCTCGCGGCATTTATTCCTGGTCCACGCTGGATGCCACGTTTCTTTCGCCGTGCGACCAAAGACACAGCCGCTGATATTCGCGAGCTGATCACAGGTTTGACCGAACAGCGCATGTCCGAAATTACAGCCGGAACCGCACCGGATGACCTTGCCACCAAGATCATGACTACAGCAGACCCTGAAACAGGTGAGAAATTCAGCACCGATGAAATGGTCGACCAAGTGGCGATCTTTTTCCTTGCGGGCCATGAAACCAGCGCGTCTGCCTTGGCGTGGACGTTCTATTTGTTGGCGATGTATCCAGACTGGCAGGACAGACTGGCGACAGAGGCTGAAGCCGTAAGCGCGGATTTCGCCAGCGTGTCCAAACTGCGCCTTGGCCGCGATGTCTTCCGTGAGGCATTGCGCCTATATCCGCCCGTTCCAATGATGGTGCGCGAAACCAAATGCCCCGAAGTGATGCGCAACCGTAAGGCCCCGAAAGGCGCGCAGGTCGTGCTTAGCCCGTGGCATCTGCATCGACATGAACGACTGTGGGATAATCCCGATGGGTTTGATCCAACGCGTTGGGCCACTGAGAACGGCAAGGAATGCCAGCGTAACGCTTATATCCCGTTCTCCGCAGGCCCGCGGGTTTGTACAGGCGCAGGTTTCGCGATGGTTGAGGGGCCGTTGCTGCTGGCCATGTTGCTGCGGCGGTTCAAATTTGAACTGACAGAGAAAGAACCTGTCCCCGTCGCCCACCTAACGGTGCGCGCAAAGGATGGGATTTGGCTTAAGATTTCGGAACGGTCTGCATCTTAACCGCTGTCAAAGAATCACTGAAACTGGTGCACATCGTTTTCTAACGCGCATTAATTGGGCTCTCCCTGACTTGATTGTCGCGCTTTCATAAACACTGTTTTCAGCTTGGAAAACAAAATTGGGCAAAAGTGGGGCAGTGGGATTTCCGATAAGTCGTTGTTTTTCAAATGATTGCGGGTGTCCGCATTGGCCGCGCCGCCAATTGTGACGCATTTGCCCTATTCTTCGGTGCCATCGTTTAAACTAAATTAACGATGTGGGGGCTTCAAAGGGGTCGGTCTTATGACTGTAGCGAAGCCAATTTCTATTGTTCTGACAGCGCCAAATAGCGTGATGTCTTTTCTGCGTTCCCGTTTCGGTGCGCCGATTGAAGACTTGTATGTGCCAAAGCCAAAAGTGCAGCAACCTCAACGTGAGTTGGATCCTTTGATGGCAGATCGCTCACGCTACGCACGCTTGCTTGATCATGAGCTGGACCGTCAATTGCTGACGGAAGTTGAACGCGAAGATTCTGATATGCTCGACCGCGTCCGCGCCGCGCTTTATCAGGCTTGATTGTCACGCAGGGTGTTGAGAACAAACACCCGTATCGCAGACGCGAGGCCCACATCACCGCGGGCCTCGTCTATCTTGATCGCCAAGCCGTTGAGCGTTTGATCACGCGCGGCGGCAATCCGGCGAAATTCATCCCAAAATTCAGGTTCCAGCGAAACGCTCGTGCGGTGACCGCGCAGGGTGAGGCTGTGTTTGACGGGGCGGGTGGTCATATGGCTTCACCGCCGACAAACATTGGTCCTGATAGATTACGAAACTCGATTTCGCCATCCGCTAGCAGCCTTGCTCTAGGGATAAAAAGGTTGCGCGCAGCTGGGCCTTTACGAATTCGACCTAGTCCGTCGAAATGTGCACCGTAGCATGGGCAGAAAAAACCACCTTCTCCGCCCCAATCCCCTGCGTCTTGCATAACGACGCACCCTCGGCGGGGGCAACTAAGCGAAATCACGAACAGGTCACTGCTGCCATTCACAAGCGGGTATTTCGCCGTTTGCCGATCTGTAACAGGGGGCGCAATTAGGCGGCGTAGTCCGGTTTCCTCACTCTCGATCAGCTCAGCGACCACGTCACTTTCATGGTCTGCCAGTCTGCGGATCAGAATGGGGGTTCCCCCGAGAAGAATAACGCTACGTCCGGTTTCTGGCGGTTGGATACGCTGGGCATCTTCCTCGGCTAAGATGCTCGCACTCGGCTGGCAACTGCGCATCAAGCCACCACCTGCAAGCAGCGCACCCGTAGCCACAGCGCCACCCGTAAGATAGGAAAGGGCGCTGCGTCGGGTTTTCATTCGTCTTCGAACTTGAGCTGATCAAGGCGGCCCTTGGCCTGTGCTTCGAGGGCCGCTTCAGCCAGTCGTTCGGCTTTGGTGCGCCCGAACTTACGGGCGTTCAGATCGGCCTCGGCCTTTTTCTCTGTACGCTCGCGGTCCTTGCGGACTTTGTTCAGGTTTACAATTTCGCTCATTTACTTGGGGCCGATCATGTCCTCTGGGCGCACAACGCGATCAAAGGTTTCTTCGTCAACAAAGCCAAGCGCCACAGCTTCCTCGCGAAGGGTCGTGCCGTTTTTGTGGGCTGTCTTGGCGACCTTCGTGGCGTTGTCATAGCCGATTTCTGGCGCCAGAGCTGTCACCAGCATCAGGGATTCTTTCATCAGCTTGTCGATGCGGGCCTCGTTCGCCTCGGTACCAGCCAGCATACGGTCGGTGAAGCTATCCGTGACGTCGCCCAAAAGCTGCATGGATTGCAGAAGATTGTAGGACATCATCGGGTTGTAAACGTTCAGCTCAAAGTGACCTTGCGAACCTGCAAAACCGATCGCCGCATCGTTGCCCATGATGTGGGCGCAAACCTGCGTCATGGCTTCGGCCTGTGTCGGGTTCACTTTGCCCGGCATGATAGAGGAGCCAGGCTCGTTCTCAGGCAGAATCAATTCACCCAGGCCTGAGCGTGGGCCGGACCCCAAGAAACGCATGTCGTTGGCGATTTTGTAGCACGCCATCGCTGTGGTTTTGATCGCACCAGACATGAAGACCATTGCGTCGTGTGCGGCGAGGGCTTCGAACTTGTT
>CALBVZ010000025.1 GCA_937969445.1 uncultured Octadecabacter sp.
TGAGTTCGCCAAAGGTTCCGTAATCATGATCAACAAGAACGTTGACCTGTGAAATGACGTTAAGGTTTACGACGTCACCCATGACAGAAAAAACAGGGGCGTCGAGCCAGGAAGAATTAATGATGACTTCGTTGACGAGCATATTTGCACCCGTCACAACCTCGTGCCCATCGTCGATGTCAACGAGGTCAGTGTCACTGTAACCGGGTGTAAGGCTTTCGAACGGATCTGGCCAATCGTAACCGTCATCTGCACCATCTGTCGGTTCAACGGTATCGACGCCGTCCTCGGCTGCTATCAACACCGGCATCAGATCATCGAGTGATGGAATTTCTTCGACGGCTTCGCCGTTGACGTGAAGGCCGACTGCCTCGGCGCCGTGAAGAATCTTAGCAGAAACGCCGGAGAGGGTTGAACCTTCTGCAGTCGACATTTTGTCGTGCAGCGTGATGGCATCTGTCGTCGCGTTCTCACCGGGTAGGATCATCTCGGAATTTACAGGTGCTGCGATTGCCACCGCAATGGATTGATACGTCTGCAATTGCGCCAAAAATTCGGACGGGTCGGTGAAAACAGCTTCACCATCGCCAAGCAGGATCATGTCGTTGTCTGTCAGGTAGGCATCTTGAAACGTTACGACGACGACGCTTGAAGGTGGTTCAAGCGTGAGCATGATACGGCCTTCTGCGGAAGCCGCGAAGATTGGAAAATCGTGATCTGGACCTGAAACAATCGGTGGAAGTTTCAGAATCGGATAGTTCGCGCCCGAATAGAACGGGCTGCTAATATCAGTGGTCGGATCAACCTGCGAACTTTCGGCATAACGCAATCCGGGGGTGAAACCCTCCAGCGTGTACTTGACTTTGAACTCGATCCCCATCGCTTCTAGGGGGTCGTTTTTTGGCTCCGCTGCGGCGAGCGCTTTGAACTTGTCAAAGGCGTCGCGCATCCGTTCTTCTTCCAAGGTCGTGTGAAATATACCGACCATGTGGGCGACCATTTCGGTCATTTTATCCATTAACATCGCAGCCTCGCTTTGAGTTAATATTGGCGCCCGCCTCGAATAGTTTCTTATTGTTAGTGCGCAAAAATATGCGTCTGAGTTCTGAAAATTGTTAAATCGAATAGTCTGAAAAGGGTCTGGGCCCGGATTGCTCCGGACCCAGAGGGGTTATTCTAACGCTTATGCGCCGTCGCCATCGTCGCCGATGTAGCTAGAGCTGAACGAGCCGCCAACAACTGTCATATCGACAGTGTTCCCGAGCACGTTTGCACCCTGAACGATGGTCTGGTTGAACGCAGATGTATCGATCTGCGAAGCAGCAGAAGCGAAGCTCTCACCGGTGACATAACCGTCGTCACCGTTGTTTGAGCCCCACATGCCAGCGTTTCCGCCGTCACCGCCACCGCCAGCAAAAGCGTCACCGCCGTTGCCTGCGTGACCGCCGCCAGCTTGGACACCGCCAACCTGTGCTTGGCCACCGAATGCGTTACCGGAGTCACCGCCCCAGGCGTGTCCGCCGTAGCCGTCACCACCAGCGCCGCCGGTTGCAGCGTTCATGCCGCCGTTGCCAGCAGTTGCGTTCCATGCGCCGGATGCTGCACCAGCGTCACCGCCGTTGCCACCATCGGAGTCACCAGCACCCGCGACGCCAAGACCAGTGCCAGCAGCACCAGAAATTGCACCAGCGTCGCCGCCGTCACCGCTTTGGCCAACACCAGCACCGAACCCAGCGCCAAGAGCGTCTGCATCGGATGCACCGGTGTCACCACCGCCAGCTACGCCAAGTCCAAGACCCAACAGGCCAAGTCCAAGTCCACCAGCACCAGCATCTCCAGCGTCTGAGCTGTCAGCACCAGCACCAGCTGCGCCAATACCTACACCGACACCACCAGCATCGCCGGAGTCGCCGCCATCAGCATTCGCATCAGACATGCCAGCACCCAGACCTAGGCTTGCCGCGACGGATGTCGCGTCGCCGCCGTCACCGCCATCAGCATTCGCATCAGAAGATGCCCCGCCAAGGCCGACACCTAGGCCAACAGCTGTTCCAGCTGCACCCTGTGCACCTTGGCCGCCAGCTGCATGTGCGTTTCCGCCATTGCCGCTGGTTCCGCCCATAGCACCGGCGGCTCCGCCGATCCCGAGACCACCAAGGGCGGATCCACCATTCGCATCAGCTGTGCCGTCACCCTTGCCACCATCTGCACCCGCAGAGATGCCATCGTCAGCCTTGGCATGACCACCAGAAGAGGTGTTGGTCTGCTGCAAGTTACCGCTGTTGGATACGTGATCGAGTGTGTCGTTGTCAGTCAGCTTGTTGGACTGTGCGTTTACAGTCGCAGAGTCGTTGCCATCACCGTTCAGAGCATCGTTGAGGATGTCCTCGAGGTTCATGTCATCCCCTGGGCTGTAGTTAATGCCACCCTCGGCCATGATGATGTCGCCTGTCACAGAGTGGTTCAGGTCTACGTCAGCAAAGTCGTTGTCTGTTGGCATATACCCATCGAAATCCAGATCGATATCAACGTCGACATCAACATCTGTGTCT
Source organism: uncultured Octadecabacter sp. (assembly GCA_937969445.1). GTDB lineage: Bacteria > Pseudomonadota > Alphaproteobacteria > Rhodobacterales > Rhodobacteraceae > Octadecabacter. Next base: position 2,553 of record CALBVZ010000025.1, read on the forward strand.
GAGGCATTGTGGTTGGTGTTCAGGTTCCCGTTCAGGTTCCCGTTTCCGTTGAGGTTCCCGTTCCCGTTCCCGTTGGAGCTAGCGTTGGAGTTCGCGTTTCCGTTGCCATTTCCGTTCAGGTTACCGTTCCCGTTCAGGTTACCGTTGCCATTGCCGTTTGTATTCCCGTTGTCGTTTTCATTGTCGCTTGAGGAATGCTGAGCTTGACCCTGACCTTGGAGCTGAGCCTGGAGCTCTGCTTGCGCCTGAAGCTGCGCTTGATCCTGATCCTAGTCCTGATCTTGGTGGCCATGGTGATGTGGCGGGAAGATGAAGTTATTGCGATTAGACATTTTTAATTCTCCGTAAAATTTCACCTACGGGATCGTCACTCTATCTAAGACGACCAACGTGTAGATGATGTTTTGGTTTGAAGTTTAAATTGGGAACGTAGGACGATGACTCGATCCAAGGTTCACCCAGTACGTGACTGTCTGTTTGTTTTCGTTCGCAGGCCCCCCAGGTCTAATTTCCAACGTCAGGTTGCAGCGAGGTGATTCGGGCTAAAACGCCCCCAGGTTGCAACTGTCGCCAACGCCAAATGCGGTGTTGGCCATCACGCAAAATTCGTGACTGCCCTAGGCTGGATCGATCAGTGGCGATCGGGAAGCTGGACAATGTGTTAATGATTTTGCCGCAGGGTAGGGTGTTGATTTTTGGGCGCTAAATCAAAGAAGGTTAACAAAAGGTTTAGGCTGCGGATCAAATTATCCACAGTCCCTTAGGTTAATTGGTCGGTGGTAAATTTGAGCTTTTGCAAACGTTTACAAAAGATTTACACGACAAACCTTTAGGATTGGAGTAAGTTACCCCCACGTAAAGCTTTAGATCAGGCCGACGACATTATTGATTGTCCTGATTATTTTCGACTTCGTGATTTGCTGTTTTGGCAAATTCTCAAGCTTCTAACGGGTTATTTCACCCGTATTTTGGAGGCTTCATTCACTGCCTACGGGCAGTTCGAGTACCAGTGAAGGACGCGCAATGTGGGACGTAACCCGCAATGTGCTGATCCGTTGTTTTGATCGGAACAGGTTTCCGGTTTGCTGAAGCCGTAATTTAGGCGGCGGGATGGGACTGTAGTATTTAACGGGTGACGATATGAAACATGATGAAATTTTGAATTCCAAATCTGCAACAGGTGTGTTTGTGGGAGACGCGCTTGGCTTTTCGGATACGATGCTTTCGATCGCGGAAACCGAGTTTCCTTGCATGGCGTGTTTGCGAACAGCACAGGTGAACGATCTGCTTTTGTTGGGAAAGGAACGTGCCGATGCGGTGCGGCTTATCGCAGTGGATGAAGCGATGACCGACAAGTTAACAGCAGTTCTACCGCAACTTCGTGAAGCGTTTCCCTTTGCGAGTATTGTCTTGGCGTACCGACGTCGGAGTGTTGCACGGAATTTCTTGGCTGAAATCTACGTTAACCCGTCATGGGGTAAGATAGGTTTTCTTCCGATGAATTTGAACGTGGATGGTTGGTTGTCAGTTCTGCGTCTTATTACGTCGGGCGAATGTTATGTCCCGTCAGAATTGATGATCCCCAAAACACCGACATCTGTTGCAGCGGACCAAACGATCACTGGACCGCAACAAGACGAAAAGGTCGACTTTCAGGATGATGTCAAACTGACAACACGGGAGCTGCAGGTTCTAAAATCAGCGGCGAGCGGGATGCAAAACAAGAACATCGCTGATGAACTGCAGCTGTCCCAACATACCGTGAAACTGCACATGCATCACATCATTGCAAAGCTGGGCGTGCACAACCGGACGGAAGCCGCGAATTGGTATCACGGCCACAAGCTGTCGTCATGAAACGAGCCGTTGTCGATATCAGTAAGCCGGATAGCGCCGTCGATTTCGACGCGTTTCTGCTGCTGATCGGCAAGCTCAACTATTCTTGGACAAACACGGAAAGCCTGTTGATCCATTTGATCGCGGGACTTTCGGGTATGGATAAGGAAATCGCGACCGTCGTTTTCCTAACCTTGAACACCACGCGCGCGCGGATCGACATGGTCGAACGACTGTCGAAACTAAACCGTGTCGCAAAGATTGAACGTGAGAGGGTGTTGGAATTAACCGGACGAATTCAACGTCAGTCCGCGCTACGTAACCGCTATAACCATTGTATTTACGCCTTCGATAACGAAGGTGAAAACCCGCGTTCCATTCTGATGCGCATCGCGGATCGCAAAGACAAACTCATGATGGGGCAAGTAAATGACCTCGATGCGGTCGCCGCCGAAGCAGTCAAAGCTGCAATCGTTGAATTGAGGTCAATCAATCGCGATATTTGGAAAACCGTGAGCGATTTCAATTATCCCGACTGACCCAAGCCTAACAATGCTATCCTTATTGTTAGCTTACCCCAATCCCCCCTTCGTCCTACGATTTACATAGATTTTAACGCGCCTTGGGGGTGATTTTATTGCCTTGATGCCTTGGGATGCTCGCATATTTAGCGGTCAGTCATCCTTCAAACGAGGCAACATATTCGACAAGGCCTATTGTTTCGGGGGGAGCAGTGGTGACGAAATTTACAACGGATTTTTACCAACAAAAGTGTGGTGAGGAAAAACGTATCCTCGTGGCTGGTGGTGCCGGGTTTCTTGGTGGTCACTTGTGCGAGACGCTTCTTGAGGATGGGCACTGGGTTGTGTGTGTCGATAACTTCCTGACTGGCCGTCTTTGTAATGTTGAGAAGCTTTTTAGTAACCCTCGGTTCACGGTCGTTAGTCATGACATCGTCGACGAGCTACCTGAAATCGGGGCTGTTGATCAGATCTACAATCTGGCTTGCGCGGCTTCCCCGCCAAAGTATCAAGAGAACCCACTGCATACGTTCAAGACGAATGTATATGGCGCGATGAATTTGCTTGATCTAGCGGAGCGTTGGGGCGCTACAATTTTACAGTCATCCACGTCTGAAGTGTACGGCGACCCTGATATCAGTCCGCAGTCCGAAGGATACCACGGCAACGTCAACACGGTTGGGCCACGGTCATGTTATGATGAAGGTAAGCGTGCCGTTGAGACGTTGTTTTACGAATATCACCAACAACGGGGCGTCAGCACGCGGATCGCGCGTATATTCAACACCTATGGCCCGCGTATGTCGCCAAGCGACGGTAGGGTCGTTTCCAACTTTGTCGTTCAGGCATTGGCGGGGGATGACGTTACGGTTTACGGCGACGGCAGCCAGACACGTTCGTTTTGCTATCTGAGCGACATGATTTGCGGCCTGATGGCCTTGATGAATGCATCCGACGCAGTGTGCGAACCGGTCAACCTTGGCAATCCAACCGAATTCACAGTCTTACAGTTGGCCGAAACAGTTATTGAAACGCTAAACTCGACCTCAAAACTTCGTTTTGTAGAACTGCCGCAGGACGACCCCAAACAGCGCAAACCAAACATCACCCGCGCGAATGAGGTTTTGGGCTGGTCGCCGCGTGTGGCGCTCGCTGACGGTCTTGCGCAAACGATCCCATACTTTGCAATGGAGGCGGGCTTGGTTCCTCAAGCGTCGATGGCAGCAGAGTGACCTCCAAGGGATCCTTATGTTTGACTGGCGGGGCGGGCTACATCGGTAGCCATGCGTGTCTTGCCTTGGCGGCGCGTGGGATCAATCCGCTGACCATCGACAACCTGTCCACGGGATCGCGTGATGCCGTTCGTTGGGGGCCGCTCGTTAATCTGGATCTTCGCGATACGGAACGGGTTACCGAAGCTTTGATCAAACACAACGTCGACACAGTGCTGCATTTTGCGGCCTCGGCCTATGTGGGCGAGTCTGTCACGGATCCTTTGAAATACTATGACAACAACGTCGGTGGGATGCTGTCCCTTCTCACCGCCTGTGCAGCTGCTGGAGTTAAAACATTTGTCCTGTCCAGCAGCTGTGCGACTTATGGCATTCCCGATAAAATTCCTGTCGATGAAACCACGCCGCAACGCCCCATCAATCCGTATGGCATGACCAAACTGATGTGTGAGCAGATGCTGATGGACATCGCTCCGCAGGCTGACATGGCATACGGAATCTTGCGGTATTTCAATGTCGCAGGCGCGGACGTTAGTGGCACTTTGCGGGAAAACCATGATCCCGAAACCCATCTCATTCCGCTTGCGATATTTGCGGCCATTGGGCGAACACCGCTGCTGAAGCTGTTCGGGGGCGACTATGACACGCCCGACGGCAGCTGCATTCGCGACTACGTTCATGTGTCCGACCTTGCTCATGGGCATATCTTGGCGTTCGAGCACCTTCGCGCAAATGGTGGGAACCTAACCGTTAATCTGGGCAGCGGGCAGGGTGCGTCAAACTTTGAGATTGTTGAAATGGTTGAGAAGGTCACAGGATGTAATGTGCCCGTTGAGGTTACCCGACGTCGTATAGGTGATCCGCCCGTGTTGGTGGCCGATGCATCACTTGCGCGCGAAATGCTTGGGTTTGTGCCGCAGCGGTCTGACCTTGCGACAATCGTGACGGATGCGGTTCGCAGCATGGGAATGGAGGCAACCCATGCGATTTCCGCCTGATCCTTGCGCGAACCAATCCCAATTCCGCGAGGCCGTCCTGACGGGGCGCACCCGCGTGAAATACCGTGTATTTGTTACTGTCTGGCTCGTCGCGGCGGGATTCTTTTGGGCATGGTGGTTGCGACCAGAACATAACATCGGCTTGGGGCGTTACGTGTTGGTCAGCGCATGCCTGTTCTGGGTGTTTTTCCTGCAAATCTATTTCATCGCGATGTTCATGCGTGCGCAACGGGTTGCGAAGTCCGCGAAAGATCTGGTCGCTCCACGTGTCGCAATGGTCGTGACCAAAGCCCCCGCAGAGCCCTTTTACGTGGTGCGCGAAACGCTTCTGGCGATGCTTGCGCAGGATGTAAAACATGACACTTGGTTGGCGGACGAAGACCCGCAGCCTGAAACGATTGCATGGTGTGTGGCGAACCGGGTCAAGATTTCGACACGCAGAGGCGTAGATGAATACCATCAACCAAATTGGCCCCGCCGCACGCGTTGCAAAGAAGGCAACCTTGCGTATTTCTATGACCACTACGGGTATGAGGGTTACGATTTTGTTGCTCAACTGGATGCGGACCATGTCCCGCAGCCAGGTTACCTGCGCGAAATTTTGCGCCCCTTTTCTGACCCGTCGATTGGGTATGTCAGTGCGCCAAGCATTTGCTCACAAAACGCAAACATCAGTTGGGCCGCACGGACACGTTTGCACGCCGAGGCGATGTTTCACGGGGTGTTGCAAGCGGGGTATTCCAACGGATGGGCGCCCATGTGCATCGGGTCACATTACGCCGTGCGCACGCAAGCACTGCGCGAGATAGGTGGACTCGGGCCTGAGCTGGCCGAAGATCATTCGACCTCGATGCTGATGAACGCAGGCGGCTGGCGCGGCATGCACGCGATGGACGCGATTGCGATTGGGCAGGGGCCCGCCAACCTTGCGGATTTGGTCACGCAAGAATTTCAATGGTCGCGTAGCCTCGTGACGCTGCTGCTGGCGCATACGCCGCGCTACTTTCGTAAGCTGCCTGCGCGCCAAAAATTCCAATTCGTTTTCTCGCAACTTTGGTACCCGATTTTTGCCGTCTTCATGGCTGTTATGTTCGCGCTGCCGATTGTTGCGTTGCTGTTCGACGCTCGCTTTGTCGGGGTGACTTACCCAGCCTTTATCGCACATGTATTGCCGTCTATCGCTGTGCTCGTCTGGCTTGCCTATCTTATTCGGGCCGACGGGTTTTTCCGACCCTTTGATGCCAAAGTGCTTGGTTGGGAAAAAGCGCTGTTCGCAGCATTGCAATGGCCGTGGGTTCTGTGGGGCTGTTTAATGGCAACTTGGGATAAACTGTCGGGCAAGTTTGTCGACTTCCGCGTGACACCCAAGGGCGAGGTTGCATCCTCGGTGGTGTCGTGGTCCGTGCTGCTGCCGTATTTCGCCTTGGCGCTTGGGTCTTTGGTGCCAGTGTTGTTTGCGACCAATGTTCAGGACGCTGCTGGGTTCTACATCTTCGCGCTGATCAACGCTGTCATCTACACCAGCTTGTTCGCGATAATCATCGTCAATCATCTGCGCGAAAATCCAAGCAAGCAGTACCAGCTTAGTAAGCACGCCTTGGCGCAATTTGCGGCCGTCGCCGTGCTTGGTGGCGCGATTGGTTTTGGCTTGGTCATGCAAGGGCGTGATGCGGTGATCGCGCTGGCGACGACCAACGGCGACCTACAATTCTTGCAATCGGGTTACGTGGTGGCTGGCGCTGGGCAGGGCAACTACGGGAACCTGCACGTTTCTTACAATTCCAATTGGCTTTCGGACCTTTTGCAAACCCGAAATAGAGGAGGGGAATAAGATGTCATTTACTAATCATAAACAACCTATGAACGCGGCGGCACTTGTTGCCGCTCTTTTGGCCGGATCAACGGCCTTTGCGCAATCGCTTCCACCGGGGGACATTCCGTTTGGGGTGTTTGATCCGGGTGGTGACTATAGCGATGTCCAAGGGGTCGCGATTGAGCATCTGTTCCTGCCTTGGGAAGATGTTTTCCTACCCAGCCTTGCTGAAGCGGAAACCTATACCTCCGCGCGTGATCGCGCGCTTTTGGTGACGATTGAGCCATGGACATGGACACGTAATGAACGCAACTCTCCGTCGGTTTTACAAAACGGAATCGCGACGGGCGCATTTGATGAAACGATGGATACGGTTTGCTCCGCACTCGGTGCGCTTGATCGTCCGCTTACAATTCGGTGGGCACAAGAAATGGACGACGAAAGTGGTCAGTTCATTTGGGCTGGGTGGGAACCACAAGACTATGTCGATGCGTACAAGCGCATGATCGATGTGTGCCGAAACGCGGCACCAGATGCTGCGTTCATGTGGTCCCCATTGGGGTTCGAAAACATGGCCGATTTCTACCCAGGCGATGATTATGTCGACGTCGTCGGACTGTCTGTTTTCAGCCTTGGCCCTTGGGAAGAACAGGTGTTGGGCGCGAAGCAATCTTTCGATGACATCTTTGCGCCGCGGTACGAACGCGCGCTTGCGTTCGAAAAACCCATCATGGTGGCCGAGCTAGGTTTTGTCGGGGACGCTGAACATATGGCGATGTGGGAGGCGGATGTACGTAGCAAAGCCGCGCTTTATCCCGAACTCGACGCGGTTGTGTATTTCAACCAGCAAGAGGTCTATCCATGGCCGAACGATTTCGGATTACCTGACTGGCGTCGTACGCAGCAGGGGCTGAACTGATGCATTTTCTGTGTTCGCGGCAAACTAGGCGGCAATTCGCCAGCTAAAAGGCCAGCACTGTCATAACACCTATCGTATTGAGTTCGCGTTGCTTCTTGGCAGGGGCGACTTACACGCGCGTTCAACCAATCGGCTTTTGAGCCACGTTCAAAGGTTTTGAAATCCCGCCGGCTTGACCGTTTAGGGGTTTTTAAGGCATTTCTTCAAATATTGACGAGGGTTGCGGACTTCAAATGTGACCCCGATTTGAGGAGAACGCAGTGACTAATTTTATTGAACGGCCTTCGGGTCGACTGTTCGCAATTGGGCTTGCCGGTATTTTCAGCCTGACACTTTCGACATCACCAACAATGCTTGTTGCACAAACGGCAAATATCGCGACGACCACGGGTAGCGGAACATATGTTTGCACGCCTGCAGGTTTTGGTAATCCATCACGGTGCTATCGCCGTTAATCAGAGAATGCCCGCCAGATTACCGGCGGGCATCAGTTCAATTTCTTTCGCCAGACGTGAGGACCGTTCTCTCAAGACCCAGTGGGTCTGATGGCAGGACAGGTGCCTGAGCTTCGGCGTCAAACGTCATTCCTTCAACATTCCAGCCGCGCCCGGTCGCCACTTGCACACGCATCCAGCTGAGCGCGTAGTTTCGACGTGCGTCCGCGAGGGCCAAGCGATTGCTGGCATTAATGCGTTCTGCATCCAAGACATCCGTAAGTGTCGCTTCGCCGAGGCGATAAGACTCTCGTGACAGGCGCAATACTGATCGTGATGCTGTTGCGGCCCGCTCAAGATGTTGAATTTGGCGGTTCCAGTTCCGGCAAAGTGTAAGCGCGACTTGGACTTCCTCTACCGCGACAAGTACACCATTCCGCCAGTCCAGTTCAGCACCACGCGCAGCGGATTGCGCAACCTGTTGGCGTGCACGCAAAAGCCCACGGTTCAAAACCGGAAGGCTCAGTAGTGGGCCAAAAGACCAACCGTCTGCTGTGCCCGCTGCTATCGTTCCGCTTAGTTGGACGGATGGGTATAACTGAGCCTCAGCAACGCCAATTTGTGCTGTCGCAGCCGCGAAGTTTCTTTCCAAAACGCGCAAGTCTGGTCGGTTGCGTAGCAAATCTGCGGGCAAACCTACGTTGGTGAACCCATTCGGGTGCGGTTGGGGTGCGCCCGATTGCATTTGTTCCAACAAGGGCGATGCGGGTTCGGCAAGTAAGGTTGCGATGTGGAAAACGTTCACCTCAAAGTTCGCCACAAAGATCGGCAGCGGTGCCTGCGCTGAAGCAAGAAGCGCGCGCGCCTGTTGAACTTCGAGTTCGGTCGCCTCTTCAACGGCACGCCGTTCGTTCACAATCGCCAGTGTTTGTCTGCGGCTTGCGATGGTTTGACGTGTGATTGCAGCGGCTTCTTGATTGTAGCGCGCTTGAATATAGCTGTTCGTTAAGTCCGCAAGGTAAGCAAGGCGGATCGTCCCAACGTCAAGTTGGGCAGCTTCCAGGTTCGCGATTGACCGTTCCTGCGCGCGCGCGAAACCTCCAAATAGATCAATGACATATCCAGCATTGATCGCGAGGTTGTTGGTTTTGTCGGAACCACTGCTGTCGCCTTGTTGCTGGACCGCCGCTGACAGCGCACCGTTGGATTGCGCGTTTGTGCCTGACTGTCCTAACCGTGCGTTTGCCGCTGTGATCCGCTCCAACGCCGAGTGCAGGTTAAGGTTTTGTTGCGCACCGCGTGAGACTAACTCATTCAAAATAGGGTCATTTAGGCGCTGCCACCACGGGTCAGCGTTTGCATTTGATAAAGTGCTGTCACCGCCTAATATGAACGTTGGTGTCACGTCCATTGTTGGGACTTCGTAATTTGGCCCGACCACTGAGCAACCTACTAATACAACGATGCTGCCAGCGGATAAAATAATCCTGATCATCTGTTCTGCCTGCTAAAAACTGCATTTTTCTTATATAATTGCTGCAATTTGCAAAAAACAATGTGGCAGAATTGGGGCGGAACTGTCGTTTTTGGCAAGGCGATGTATTCTAAGGACATCTAGGGTTGTGTGACGTAACAGGCATTTTGCATCCGCTAACCGCCGCGTGTTGCAACTGTGGCCTTGTTTGAGTGATTTAATTTTTACGATTTGGCTTGCACGGGGCGCTCGTCGTGTTGATGTACGTTTTGAGAGAATTGAAAGGGTTGGAAAATGGACAACGCGCGTAACTTTTACATTGATGGCAAATGGGTCGCCCCGATTGCTGGAACTGATTTTGATGTGATCGATCCATCGACCGAGGAGGCCACTGCGGTGATTTCTTTGGGCGGTCAGGCTGACACCGATGCTGCCGTTGCAGCTGCGAAGGCTGCGTTCCCGAAATGGCGTATGTCGTCCAAGGCCGAGCGCCTTGAACTGATGGAAAGTATTCTTGAGATTTACATGCGGCGTTCCGATGAGATGGGCGAAGTCATCAGCCGTGAAATGGGTGCACCGATTGATATGTCCAAGGTGCAGCAATCCGGCACTGGTTCGTATCACCTCGAGGCGTTTATCCATGCGCTGAAGGATTTTGAATTCGAAGGCCCGCTGCGTGCTGGCGAAGAAAGCACGCATATCATTCACGAACCGATTGGTGTTTGCGCACTTATCACACCGTGGAACTGGCCGATGAACCAGATCACGTTGAAGGTTATCCCTGCGTTGGCAACAGGCTGTACGATGGTTCTAAAGCCGTCCGAGCAATCCCCACTGTCCGCGACATTGTTTAGCGAAATCATGCATGAGGCAGGCGTT
>CALBVZ010000026.1 GCA_937969445.1 uncultured Octadecabacter sp.
CGGTGGCTGCTGATGCATTGGTTGCTGAAGTCCAAGGCTATGCCCCGACCAGCTTGGCCCGGATGCCGGACACCGGATCGGCGCAGTTCAATGGCTATTCTGCCATTGTGATTGACCCCATTGCGGCGTTGGAAACTGACGATATCCTCTTGCTGGGGGACGCCACGATTAGTGTAACTTTCGCTGGTGCAGGCTCGGTAACGGGACAGGCGGACAATTTCGAAGGTATCGTCGGGACCGGCAGTGTTTCACAGCTGGCCGACGCGAGTGGCAGTATTCAGATCGGCGATGTTAGTAGCAGCATCGGCCAAGGCCGGCCAGCGAATGAATGGACGTCCAACTATGGCGGAACTGTCACCGTGAATGGGCAACCCTACACAGTGAGCGGCACGCTGGACGGTGGTTTCTTTGGGAACCGGACAAGCCAGCCGGATCCAGACACGATTATCAAGGGAATTGTCGGAAACGACTTTGATGGCCTGTCCGTCAATGGCAACGGCGGTTTTGCTCCGGTCGGGTTCGAAGTGATCGGCACAAACCCCATCTAGGCGCTGCGCCACTTTCCCTGCGCCAACCCATCCAATGTCCAAGCCCCCACTGACCAACGAACAAGTCGTAGGCACGGAAAGCCGATGTGGGCGCACATGCGCCGCACCTGACGGTTGCGGCCTTCGGTGATTGTGACTTCGATCCAACGATCGGGGATCGATTTTCGCACCCGCACAGGTGGATCGCGCAGCCAAAGGTCGGGCGGATCTATGAGGCGCACTTTGGCGGATTGGGTCGGGCCGTCTTTCAGGGTCACGGAGGTGCGAAGCGGGGCGATGTCCGCGTCACTTGGGTCACCTTCTACCTGAACCAGATAGGTTTTGGGGGTCTTGAACTTCGGGCTAGATAGCTTGGCCTGAAGTTTGCCGTCATCCGTCAGCACCAGCAGTCCTTCGCTATCGCGATCCAAACGACCTGCAGCGTAGACGCCTTTGGGAAGGTTGAACCCTGAGAGCGTTGGGCGTTCGGTAGGGCTTTTGACGTCCGTGAACTGGGTGAGAACGCCAAAGGGTTTATTAAACAGAATTGTGGTCATGGGTGCAGTGGTACCCCGATGCGCAGGAGGGGGCCAGCCCCCGCGCTCGCGCGCTCCCCCGGGATATTTTTAAAACAAAAGCAAAGCAGGAAAGACTGCTAAAGGCTTTGAAATGATTGGGTATTTGAACGGTTGATCCGAACTGTTCGCGTTGGAAAGGTATGGATGTATACTGTTGTATTCACATAACTTATTGAGATTAAACGATTTTGTTCTTTACAGGTGGCGGCGATCCGATAGATTTCGGACAAATTCTGTAAGGACCCTGCAATGAGTTCGATCAAAGACCATCCACTTCGCTACGCAATGGCGAATGAGCTGCACGCGCGTCCGTTTCCGACGCTAAGCGCGCCGTGTCATGCTGCCTACCTCGCGATCAAGCCAGCGCAGGATGCCGCCGGACGGGATCGTGCTGCTGATATGGCGCAACTTACGGCCTTGCTGGATCATTATGCAGCACCCCATCCAGAGGAGGGCGCTACGCACTATTTTGGCCAGATCGGACGCCACACTTTAAAATGGGAAAGTCATACTGAATTTGTGACTTACACGATCTTTCAGGACGGTGTGCGCGACGTGCCGTTTGATGGAACGACCTTCGCGATGTTCCCCGAAAGCTGGCTTGAGGGGACGAATTGCACACGGGTGACGTCAGCGCTTATTCGGGTGGAACAGCAATCGGGCGATGCGGGGATTACCGATAAGGTCGCGGATTGGTTTGTTCCTGAAAGCGTTGCTGTAAGCCGTGTGTTGGATGATGATGCGGTTATTGCCAGTGATTTCAGGATTGATGCGGCGGGGCATATTCGTTTCGCGGTCTTTGCGCGGCCCGAAACAGGTGAGCGGCGCGTGGGACGCATTGTTCAGCGGTTGTGTGAGATTGAAACCTATAAGGCGATGTCGATGCTTGGGTTTTCGCGCTGTCGCGACCTTGGCGCGGATATGAGGGAGATCGATGGTCGCTTGTCAGCGTTGACAGAAGCGCTTTCTGGTCCTGTTGAAAGCACAGAAAACACGTTGGGTGCCCTGTTGCAGATATCAGGAGAGTTAGAAGCGTTGTCCGCACGATCGACGTTTCGGTTTGGTGCTACGCAGGCCTACGAGACTATTGTGAACCAACGCATTGAAGTGTTGCGCGAAGAGCGGTTCTTGGGGCGACAGACCTTTGGCGAATTCATGATGCGCCGGTTTGACCCCGCGATGCGGACGGTCGCGAGTACAAGAGAACGGCTGGAAGCGATGGGAAGCCGCGCGATACGGGCGTCGGATTTGTTACGTACGAGGGTTGATGTGGAACGATCTGCCGAAAACAAAGCTCTGCTGCAAAGTATGGATCGGCGCGCCGACATACAGCTGCGATTGCAAGAGACCGTTGAGGGGCTGTCGATTGTGGCGATCAGTTATTACGCGGTGAATTTGGCTGCGAATATTGCGTTGCCATTTGCTTATGATCTTGGGCTTGGCGAGAAGACGTTGAAGGCGGTTTTGACGCCGCTGGTGATCCTAGGGGTTTGGTTGATGGTACGCCGTATTCGTAAAGCGTTGCACTAAATTGTTTTCGAATGAGCTGCGCTCATCCGACGAAGAGGGGGGCTAGCCCCCCGTCCTGCGGCCTCCCCCCAGGATACTTTTGAAACAAAAGCAGGATTAAAGGCCGCGGATGCGGGGGTCCAATGCGTCCCGTAACCCGTCGCCCATGTAGTTGACGCTGAGCACGGTTAGGCTAATCGCGAGGCCGGGCCACATGACGCGTTGGGGGTGTTGTTGCATGAAGTCTGTCGCATCAAACAGTAGGCGGCCCCATGTTGGGAAGTCAGGTGGGAAGCCAAGGCCGAGGAAGCTGAGTGCGGATTCTGTAATGATGGCTGTGGCGATGCCTAGGGTGGCGGACACCATGATTGGCGACATCACATTTGGCAGCACGTGGCGCAAGATCATCTTACCGGGGCGGGTCCCGATTGAGCGCGCGGCGAGGACGAACTCGCGTTCTTTCAGCGCCAGCACATCACCGCGTACAATGCGGGCGGTGGGCATCCAGGACGTGATGCCGATCGCGATTACGATCAGGATAAAGATACCGGTTTCAGGACCAAAAGAGGCTGACAATGGTTGGCGGAACAGCATGACCATCACGAGCAAGAGCGGGAGCAAGGGCAGGGCGAGGAACAGGTCGGTGAGACGCATCAAGATACCGTCTATACGTTTGAAGTACCCAGCAAGCACACCAACGAGTGTACCAAGGAACAAGGCGAGGCCCATTGCCGTTAGACCCACGGAGATCGACGTTTGCCCGCCGGCCATCATCCGCGCGAGCATGTCGCGGCCCAGCTGGTCTGTGCCAAAGGGGTGTGCCCATGTTGGCCCTTGGTTGCGGGCACGCACGTCGATGTAGGTTGGGTCGATGCTCCAGATCCATGGGCCGACGTAGACGGCGAGCACGATGAAGATGAAGAAACACGCCCCCATGACTGCACCCTTATGGGTTTTGAATTGGTCCCAGACGTCCCACCATTGATTGCGGGCCTCTGCATCATTGCGGGCGTCGATTGAGGTATCAGTCATAGCGGATCCTTGGGTCTAGAATGCCGTAAAGGATGTCAGCGATCAGGTTGAAAAACACGATCAGGATGGCAAAGATAAAGGTCAGCGTTTGCACCATGGGAACGTCGCTGGCTTGGATCGATACGATGAGCAATTGTCCGATGCCGTTCACTTTGAAGATCTGCTCGGTGATGATCGCACCGCCAAAGATCGCAGGAATACCAAGGGCGATAACGGTGACCACAGGGATCATCGAATTGCGCAGCACGTGTTTCAGGACAACGACGCTTTCGGTCATGCCCTTCGCGCGGGCGGTGCGCACGTAATCTTGGTTCAGGTTGTCGAGCATGGAAGCCCGCATAAAGCGGCTGATCTGCGCGGTGGTTTGCAGGGCCAATACCATCACGGGCAGCACCATCTGGCGTACCTGTTTGCCGAAATTTTCCCAGCTGTCGATTACGAGAGTGGTGTCATAGATAGAGGGGAACCACCAAAAGCTGTCGTTTGGCATCATCACGGTGAACAGGATGATCATCAACACACCGGAGAAGAACGGCGGAATGGAAAAGCCGATCATGGAAACGAATGTGCCTGCTTGGTCGAACACGGAATACTGTTTGTAGGCTGAGATAATGCCGATGGGCAGGGCGATCAGCACCCCGACCACATAGGCAAGGCCGACAACCATTAGCGTTTGGGGCAGGCGTTCGAGGATCGTGTCCATCACAGGTGCGCGGGTTTGCCATGAGATCAGGCGCGCTTCGTCCGGTGCAGATATCCAATCGACGGATTGCGACAGGTAATAGACTGGCTCAGACCAGACCATTTGCTTCAGCCAGAGCAGGTAGCGGATGTGGACGGGTTCGCCCAATCCCAAGGACTGGCGGATCTGTTCGCGCACTTCTGGTGGGATCGTGAGCGGCAATTGCGCCGTTGGATCCCCCGGTGCCATGTCCAGCAGAAGGAAGATGATCAACGAGATGAAGATCAACGTCGGGATCGCCGTTAGCAAACGCCGGAATGTGTAGGTCAGCATGGGCGGGCCCTATTCGTAATGCAGAAAATCAAGAGATCGGCCTTGTGTCGTGAGATTGGATTTCAATGTGATCCACGCAAAGGCGTGGACGGCATAAAAATCAAATCTACGGTGGTTGGGATAGGGTGGGCATTCCTGCCCACCCCGTTGTTATCAATGGTGATTATTCACCAACGCGGTACCATTCAGCGATGTTCCACAGCTCAGAGTCCCAATCGGAAATCTTCACGCCACCCAGTGTGTTCGCGTGCGCGGAAACGCCGCCACGGTGAACGAGTGGGATGATGGAATACGACTGCATCAGCATGTCGTTCATCTGCTTAACGATCTCAGCACGGGCTTCGATGCCAGCTGTTGCTGCCAACTCGTCGATCAGAGCGTCATATGCAGGGTCACAGAAACGCTGCATGTTGGAACCCTGCCACTGGCTTTCAGGGCTTGGCCATTCAGAACATGCCCAGTTCGCCATGTAGGCTTCTGGGTCAACGCCCGCGAAGTTGTTTGTGTACATTTCAACGTCAGCAAAGAACTTCTGGAACGTATCTGGGGACGCAGGATCACCGCCAAAGAACACAGACGCATCGATGTTGCGCAGGTCAGCCTGAATGCCGATCTCGCTCCACCACTGTTTGATCAGGGCTTGTGCATCCTGACGAACAGCGTTTGTGGAAGTCTGGTAGGACACGACAAGTGGTGTGCCTTCAAACTCACGGATGCCGTCGCCGTCACTGTCAACGATGCCTGCTTCATCAAGCAAAGCTATCGCGCCCGCCACGTCTTGTGTCAGACATGCGTCGTTTGCTGTGGAGGCATAAACCGCAGGGGCAGGGAGCACGTTACATGTTGGCTGACCGCCAGCACCGTAGCCGATTTCAACCAGCAGGCCGCGGTCGATCGCCATAGACATCGCTTGACCGATCACTTGGTTTGTCAGGAACGGGTGTGCGCCGCCTTCTGCAGTTGCACGTGCGTCGCCCAAATCAGCAGATGGGTTCGTCTGGTTCAGGTGCAGACGTTCAACGGAGGTACCAAACGCCGTGACGACTGTGCCAAGACCAGCGGATTCCATGTCAGACAGAACTGTTGGGTCGATCTGAAGGTTCCATGCGTAGTCAAACTCGCCTGTTTCCAAAACGGAACGCGCTGCGGATGCCGCATCGCCGCCGCCTTTGAACAGAACAGTTTCAAACGCTGGCTGACCATCAACACGGAAGTTTTCATTGGCTGAGAACTGAACCACATCGTTGGCTTTAAAGTCAGTCACAACAAATGGGCCGGTACCGATTGGACCAAAGTTTGCATCCACACATGTTGGTGCAGCCGCACCAAGACAGTCAGCGAACTGTGCCGCTTGAATGATCGGGGATTCAGCACCAACAAGCGCTGTATATGGGAATGGTTTTGGTGAATCGAAGGTAATCTTGATAGTCTGATCATCAACAGCTTCAACGGATTCAACACCGTCAAAGTAAGACGCCTGTGCACAACCGCCGCCTTCAGCGGTACAGTACTGCCATGTGAAAACTGCGTCATTTGCGGTCAATGGCGTGCCGTCAGACCACATAACGCCGTCTTGCAGCGTCCATGTGATGGATGTCAGGTCTTCGGAAACACCGCCGTTTTCAACAGTCGGGATCTCAGCCGCAAGCCACGGGACCAATTCACCAGTGTCGGTAAAGCGGCCAAGGGATTCCAGCACGAGGGATGCGGATTCAACTTCTTTTGTGCCGCCCGACAGATACGGGTTCAACGTGGATGGCGCTTGCCAATAGATGATGTTGAGCTGACCGTCACGGCCGCGCTCACCTTCGTGGCCGTCAGCAAGTGCTGCCGTGCCACAGGCTACCAGTGCGGTAGCGCCCATTAGGGCTGATAGTTTTTTCATGAACTCTCTCCTAGTTGGTTTTCGTATTTGTATTGCTCAGGCCCCGTTCCGAAGACTTTGTCGGTCTGATGCCTCGGACGCCGCCGTTTGTTCGGCGGTCGTTGTTACGTCGTTGTAGTGGTGGCAGGCGACAAAGCGGCCTGGCATCACTTCACGATATTCGGGTTCGATCTGCTTGCAGACGTCCATAACCGCGGGGCAACGGGTACAGAAATTACAGCCCTTTGGCGGGTTGGACGGGGAGGGGACATCACCGGTTAGGATGGTGCGCTCCATTGTGTCATGCAAATCGGGATCTGGTTCTGGCACGGCGGAAAGCAGCGCTTTTGTATAAGGATGCAGCGGTTCGGCGTATAATTCTTCGCGCGGGGCGAGTTCGACGATTTTTCCGAGGTACATCACCGCCACACGCGTCGCGATATGGCGCACCATAGATAGATCGTGGCTGATAAACAGGTAGGTCAGTCCGTATTCACGCTGCAGGTCTTCCAGCAGGTTCACAACCTGCGCTTGGATCGACACATCAAGCGCTGCAATTGGTTCATCACAGACAATAAACTTCGGATTTAACGCCAGCGCGCGGGCAATGCCGATACGCTGACGTTGCCCGCCAGAAAACGCGTGCGGGTAGCGGCCAGAAAACTTTCGGTTCAGACCGACCTGATCCATCAGCGCCAGAACCTTCTCGCGCTTTTCAGCCTTGGTCAGGTTGGTGTGTTCGTCCAGCGGTTCTTGGATGATCGCCTGTACCGTCATGCGCGGATTGAGAGACGCTTGCGGGTCTTGGAAAACCATCTGCATTGTCGGGCGCTTGGTGCGCAGATCCTTTTGTCGGACGTCCCCGATCGCATCGCCGTCAACGACGATGGACCCATCCGTAATGTCATAAAGGCGCAATACGGCGCGGCCACAGGTGGATTTCCCGCAACCGGATTCCCCGACCAACCCCAGTGTCTCTCCCTGATAGATATCAAAGGACACACCATCGACAGCCTTCACATCGCCAGTGTGGCGACGGAACAAACCGGAATGAATCGGAAAGTGCATTTTGAGGTTGTTCACCTCGACCAGTTTGGTCGCTGGTTTTGTGTCATCAAACATCGCGTGGCGCTCCTGTTCGGGCGTCATAGAAACAGGCGGCATCATGATTGTTGCCGACGTCATAGCGCTGCGGGTTTTCGTGTGCGCAACGGTCTATCGCGACATCGCAACGATCACGGAACGGGCAGGCTGTGGGTGAGGCCGCAAGAATAGGCGGCTGGCCTTCAATGATCTCAAGCCGATCTTCGCGACCACCAGATACACGTGGCACTGTCTTTAATAGTGCACGCGTATAGGGGTGCTGCGGGTTCTTAAACAACTCGCGTGTTGGGGCCTGCTCAACGATTTGACCACCGTACATCACAACCACGCGGTCCGCGATTCCCGCCACAACGCCAAGATCATGAGTGATCCAGATAACGGCCATGCCGAGGCGCTCTTGAAGCTCTTTCATCAGCTCAAGAATTTGCGCTTGGATCGTTACATCAAGGGCCGTTGTCGGTTCATCTGCGATCAACACCTTTGGATCGCAGGCAAGTGCAATCGCGATCATGACGCGTTGGCGCATACCACCGGAAAATTGGTGTGGGTAATCTTTTAGACGCTGGTCCGCGTCGGGAATGCCGACCAGTTCAAGCAATTCTTTTGCACGAACGGCGGCCTGTTTTTTGGTCATCCCCATATGCTTGCGTAGGGGTTCCATGATTTGCATGCCGACATTGTAGACCGGATTTAGGGACGTCATCGGATCTTGAAACACAAAACCGATTTTGCCGCCGCGTGTCATGCGCAAGGTCTCGGCGTCCACTTTCAACAAGTCCTGACCATCAAACGTAACAGTGCCGCCACGCACGTCCGCGGGCGGGCTGGGAAGCAGACCCAAGAGGGACATCATGGTGACAGACTTGCCAGAACCACTCTCTCCGACAACGCCTAAAAGTTCGCCGGGTTTGAGATCAAAGCTCACGTCATTAACGGCGTGGACTTCCCCGCCGCGAATTTTGAATACAGTCTTTAGTTCCCGTACGTCGAGCACGGGTTGAGCCCCATCGGGCATAGGCGACCTCCCTGTAAAAGCGGTCTAAATGATTGTTTTTGTTGCCGGTAAGTCCCATGCGATGCATGAGCAGACCGTGCGATTGGGGTGACGTTAGCGGAAAAAAGACTTCCCGCAACCCCTGATAGCATTTTACCGTATGGTAAATTTATATTTCCGGTGATTTATCGAGCTTGACCACAGGGCATGCCCGTTTCACGGTCACAGTTGAAACGCGCGGCCCTCATTTCGGCCAGACTCAGGGGCACTATGACAACAACACTGGACGCCAGAACACTGATGGAACGCTTGATTGCGTTTCCGACAGTCAGCCGAGACAGCAACCTCGAATTGATTAGTTTCGTCGAATCTTACTTGTCAGAACATGGCATCAATTCCACGCGCGTCCCTGATGAAACAGGGCAGAAGGCTGCGCTTTATGCTCATGTTGGACCGCAGGTTGAAGGTGCGATTGTTTTGTCCGGCCACACGGATGTTGTGCCCGTTGATGGGCAGGCGTGGAACACGGACCCGTTCGAGGTCGTTGAAAAAGGGGACAAGCTTTTCGGGCGCGGCACATGTGACATGAAAGGCTTTGATGCGTTGTCGATTTGGGCATTGGTTGAAGCGAAAAAACGTAACGTCACGCGGCCATTGCAACTCGCGTTGAGCTACGACGAAGAAGTCGGCTGCACGGGTGCGCCGGTGATGATTGATGCGATGGTCAGTAGCGGAATGCCGCGCGCGTCTGCCGCCATCATTGGCGAGCCGTCAATGATGAAGGTGGTCACGGGGCATAAGGGTGGCATCGGATTTGACGTGCACATGCGTGGGTTCGAGGTTCATTCGTCGCTGATCCATACCGGCGTCAACGCGATCATGTTTGGGGCCAAGCTGATCGATTGGTGCAACGAAATGAATGCGGCGAACGCAGCCAAAGCGCCGCTCGAGATGGATGCAGGTTTTGTGCCGCCTTACACAACGCTTCATGTGGGCATGGTCACAGGTGGCACAGCCCACAACATCACGGCAAAGGACTGCAACTTCGTGCTGACTTTCCGCAATGTGCCTGGGGAATCAGGCGACATGTGGGTAAAGGCGTTTGAGGAAAAAGTGGCAGAGATCGAGGCCGAGATGAAGGCCATCCATCCTGACACGGGCATCGACTACACCCGCAAATTCGACGTGCCGGGGTTAAAGCCCGAAGTGACCGGCGAAGCAGAAGAAATTGTGCGCAACCTGACAGGTGACAACGCAGTGAATGTCGTCAGCTACGGCACCGAAGCAGGCCAGTTTCAGGAACGCGGCTATAGTGCTGTAATCTGTGGACCAGGTGACATTGCCCAAGCCCACCAGCCAAACGAGTTCATCACGATCGAGCAATTCAAAGCGGGTGAAGCGTTCATGGAACGCTTGCTGAACACGCTTGGTTGATTTCCCAATCTCAGATGCCTCGCCGATTGTGCACTGCGTAGCATTGCCTGAAAGCACTGATGTTGTTGTCATCGGCGGTGGTATTATTGGTGTATGCACCGCGATCTATCTGAACAGATTGGGGCAGCGCGTTGTGCTGTTAGAAAAGGGGCGCATCGCAGGCGAACAATCCAGCCGCAATTGGGGTTGGATTCGCCAGCAAGGGCGTGACCCAGATGAGCTGCCCATCATGGTCGAGGCAAGCCGCTTGTGGCGTGAACTTTCCGCGCAAACAGGTGATACCATCGGGCTGGTCCAAGGCGGGCTGACCTACATGGCCAAAGATGACGCCGAATATGAAAAGTTCGCGGCGTGGATGCCCCATGCCAAAGCAAACGGCGTTGATAGCCGGATGCTGAACCGTTCGGAGCTGGCCGATCTGATACCCGACGCCAACCGCAATTGGGCTGGAGGTATCTACACCGCAAGCGATATGCGAGCGGAACCTTGGGTGGCCGTTCCAACACTCGCGCGGTTGGCGGTGTCCGAAGGGGTGACGATTCTTGAGGGCTGTGCAGCCCGTGGGGTTGAGATCGCAGCGGGACAGATCACGGCAGTCGTAAGCGAACAAGGAACGATCAACACGCCACAAGTTGTTGTCGCAGGCGGCGCGTGGTCGTCGCTGTTCTTGCGAAACGCGGGTGTGAACGTCCCGCAATTGTCTGTGCGTGCCAGCGTTGTGGCGGTAGACGGTGCGCCAATGACATACCAAGGCGGCGGCGCGGATTCCAAAATCGCGTTTCGAACGCGTGCAGATGGTGGCTATTCTCTTGCCGCGGGTGAATTTCATGAGTTCTTCATCGGTCCAGACGCATTTAGGGCGTTTGGCAAATACCTGAACCAGATAAAACACGACCCGTTCGGCACACGCTATTATCCAGCAGCACCCAAGGGCTACCCTGATGCATGGGGCACGCCACGGCGCTGGGCATTAGATGAGCAATCCCCGTTTGAGCGTATGCGCATTTTGAACCCCAAACCGAATACGAAAAAATGTGCGTCACTCGTCAGTGACTTTTCCGAACTGTTCCCGAATCTAGGTCCGATCAAAGCCAAGGCTGCCTGGGCGGGGATGATCGACACGATGCCAGACCTTGTTCCCGTGGTTGACTGCGCTGAAAACGTCAGCGGGTTGACGATCGCCACGGGCATGAGCGGGCACGGTTTTGGCATTGGCCCAGCCATCGGGCGCATTCTGGCGAATATGGTGACGGGAAAAAACGGGGGTTACGATTTGTCCCGCTTCCGTCTGTCGCGATTTTCGGATGGATCAAAAATTGTGCTGGGGCCTACTATCTAGCGGAAACGATGCGCGTTCGGATCCGTAGCTTGAGTATTTAAGAGCCAAAGAAGCGATAGGGGGGCTTGCTGAATAGCGAGCCGAAGATCAAGTTAAGGTCAATTCATTTGGAGAGAAACCATGCCTGTTAAGAACCGATTTGCCGAATTGCTGCCCGAGATCACAGAGTGGCGTCGCGATTTGCACGAAAACCCAGAGATCTTGTTCGAAACACACCGTACCAGCGCGATTGTGGCTGAGAAGCTCGAGGCATTTGGCTGCGATGAGATCGTGACAGGTATCGGGCGCACAGGTGTTGTGGCTGTTATCAAAGGGAAATCTGACACATCTGGTAAGGTGATCGGGCTTCGCGCGGATATGGATGCGCTGCCGATCCATGAGCAAACCGGCCTAGACTATGCGTCCAAAACCGATGGCGCGATGCATGCTTGTGGCCATGATGGGCACACGGCGATGCTGCTTGGCGCGGCTAAGTATCTATCTGAAACGCGCAATTTCGACGGAACAGTTGTGGTCATTTTCCAGCCCGCTGAAGAAGGCGGCGGTGGCGGCAAAGAGATGTGCGATGACGGCATGATGGAGCGTTTCGGAATTCAAGAAGTCTACGGCATGCACAACTGGCCTGGTAAACCAGTTGGGTCCTTCGCAATCCGCCCGGGCGCGTTTTTTGCCGCAACGGACACGTTTGAAATTACCTTTGAAGGCATTGGTGGACATGCGGCAAAGCCGAACGAGACCGTGGACACGCTGGTCATGGCGTCCCAAGCGGTGATGACATTGCAGACGATCGCTAGCCGAAATGCCGACCCCGTTGATCAGATCGTGGTGTCGGTGACATCAATTGAATCGTCTTCAAAGGCGTTCAATGTGATCCCGCAGCGGGTCACGATCCGTGGAACTGTGCGCACGCTGAGCAAGGACATGCGCGCGCTGGCCGAGAAACGTGTCACCGAGATTTGCAATGGCACGGCGGCGACGTTCGGGGGCAGCGCGGATGTGAACTATATCCTCGGCTATCCGGTCATGGTGAATTCTGAGGATCAAACGGCGTTCGCGGCCGAAGTCGCCGCCTCTGTTTCGGGTGACTGCGCAGATGCGCCGCTTGTGATGGGGGGCGAAGATTTCGCCTTCATGCTCGAAGAACGTCCGGGTGCCTACATTTTGGTGGGTAACGGTGACACAGCGATGGTTCACCACCCTGAATACAACTTCAACGATGACGCAATTCCAGCAGGGTGTAGCTGGTGGGCCGAGATCGTTGAGCAGCGGATGCCCGCGGGCTAAACCAGTTTGCGACGAATAGCGCCCGTAAGGCTGTTCGTTCCGAACAGGCCAAAGGCTAGTGC
Organism: uncultured Octadecabacter sp.; assembly: GCA_937969445.1. Classification (GTDB taxonomy): domain Bacteria; phylum Pseudomonadota; class Alphaproteobacteria; order Rhodobacterales; family Rhodobacteraceae; genus Octadecabacter. Next base: position 12,743 of record CALBVZ010000026.1, read on the forward strand.
AAACGGTGTGACAACGGGGTGAAAGAACAACTCGAAGAAGGCTTCGAACGGGCCCCATGTCGCACCGTAATCGATCTGGAACGCAAAGGCGATGCTCTCTGCGCCTGTCCAAAACCCGATCAGCCAACAGACTAAAAGTCCTGCAAGATTAAAGTGTTGCGGGGCGAAGCTGCTCCAAAATAGGGCGAGTGGAAAGGTGACCACGATGGATGACAACCCATAGAGGAAGAACTGGACGTAAGTCACGTCGAAGCTTGGAGTGAGCGGCATACGGCCGCCATCGAGGTAGCCTTCAACCATGCCGAAAGACCACACGCCGTGAAGGGACACCAAGACCCAGCACCAAATTGAAACAACGAAAGCGAGAAGCGCTGCCCATAAAGCACGACGAAGCAAAGTATTAGCCACCTGTGTGGCTCATATGGCGGGACACTTGGCCGTCAACGGATTGGCGCGAATAGTCGAAATCATGGCCCTTGGGTTTCAAACCGATCGCCGCACGGATTGCCGTTTCGAGATGTGCATCATCTTCGCTGGCCCGCAGTGGCCCGCGTAGATCGGAATGCCCTTCTTGGCCCAAACATGTATAGATCTCACCGGTGCAGGTGATGCGCACACGGTTGCAGCTTTCGCAGAAATTATGGCTCATCGGGGTGATAAGGCCGATTTTCTGGCCGGTTTCTTCAAGGCGGATGTAGCGTGCTGGGCCGCCCGTGGTCTCGGTTAAGTCGCTGACAGTAAAGCGTTCTTCAAGACGTGCGCGCAGGTCTTTGAGGGACCAGTATTGTGTGATGCGGTCTTCATTTCCGATATCACCCATCGGCATGACTTCGATAAATGTCAGGTCGATATCGCGTTCGGCGCACCAAGCCTGCATCGTGAACAGTTCGGACTCGTTGAAATCAGCAAGCGCCACGGCGTTGATCTTGACGCGCAAGCCAGCGCGCTGGGCTGCGTCAATGCCGCGCATGACTTGGGGCAGGCGGCCCCATCGGGTAATTTTCGCGAACTTGTCGTCGTCCAGCGTATCCAATGAGACGTTGATGCGGCGTACGCCAGCGGCGTATAAATCGTCGGCATATTTCTCAAGCTGGGAGCCGTTGGTGGTCAGCGTTAGCTCTTTTAACGCGCCACTTTCTAGGTGACGGGTCATCGCATCAAAGAACGTCATGATGCCGCGACGCACCAATGGTTCACCGCCAGTTATTCTAAGTTTTTCAACACCTAAACGAACGAAGCTCGAGCACATTCTGTCGAGTTCCTCTAGCGTCAGAAGGTCTTTCTTCGGAAGGAACGTCATGTTTTCAGACATGCAATAAACGCAGCGAAAGTCACAGCGATCCGTCACCGACACCCGAAGGTAAGTGATGGCACGTTGAAAGGGGTCAATGAGGCGTTGTTCCATGCGTAGAACGTAAGCACGCGCAACAGGCCGCGCAAGGGAATTACGCGGCCAATTCCCCCTCGACAGTGGGGGGGGGCAATCGTAGGTTTGGCGTCATGAAATACGTTATTACGATTGCTGCCCTTGCTGGGCTGACGGCCTGCGCTGAAGGGTCTTTTCTTGGTGGGATGCAAAATACTGATCCTGCCGTTGTGGTACCTGTTGCTGTCACGGTTGAGTGGCCGGATTTATCGCCATCCCGCGGCGAGGCCTTTGCGCCGCCAGTACGCCCGACCCTCGACAGAACGCAGACGCGCCCTGATTTGCCGCCACCACCACCACCAACGGCGCGCACGGTTGAGCAATTTGACACGACGACCGCCGAAGATCGCGCCGCAGCAGTTGCGCCTCCTGCTGGTGGAGAGCGTCGTCTTGGGACAACCATAGCAAGCCTTGGTAGCCCGACAGATCCGGGGATTTGGTTTAAAACCCCACTGGTAAGCGAGGTCACGCAAGGCCGCGTCGATTACAATGGCAAGTCGGTCAACGTTGAGCTGCGCCCAAGCGGGGGCGCGGCGGGGTCTGGTAGCCAGATATCACTGGCCGCGATGCGCTTGATTGAAGCGCCGCTTACCGGACTTCCCGAAGTAACAGTCTATGCAAACTAGGGGGTCTTGATGGCGTGGCGGACGGCATACGATGTATCGCGCCAAGTCATTGATGATCTTGGGGAAAAGAACGCCAGCCTGATCGCGGCTGGCGTTGCGTTTTACGCGCTGTTTGCGATCTTTCCCGGCATCGCGGCGACGATTTCACTGTTTGGCCTTTTCGCTGATCCCTTCGTCGTCGAGGCGCAATTGGACATCATGCAGGGGATAATGCCAACCGGGGTTTTTACGCTTTTCGAGACACAGGTTGATCGACTTTTGAGCGCAAGAACGACGACCCTTGGTCTGACAACATTGATCTCAATCGGGTTGGCGCTTTGGTCTGCGCGTACGGGTGTTGCGGCATTAATTCGCGGGCTCAATGCGATTTTTGAACGCCCTAATCGCGGCAGCATTCGCCATGTTTTGGTGGCGTTGTTGCTGACCTTTTGTCTGGTCGGGATCGCGATTGTTGCCCTGCTGATGCTTGTAGTGGCGCCTATCGCGTTAGCGGTTATCCCGTTCAGAACGGATACGGGAGTGCTGCTTGAATCCATCCGCTGGATCGTTGCGATATCAGTTCTTTTTGTGGGGCTTGGTGTTTTGTACCGCTACGGTCCCAATCGCCGTTTTTCACGGCTCGGGTGGATCACTCCGGGCGCGTTTATTGTTGTGGCAGTCTGGCTTGGGATGTCGGCGATTTTCACGGTTTATGTAGCTAATTTCGGCACTTATAACGAAGTCTACGGCTCGCTTGGGGCGGTTATCGCGCTGTTGTTTTGGTTTTACCTAAGTGCGTACCTGATCCTTGCCGGAGGGGCGATAAACGTTGCCTTGGATCGCCGTAAGCCATTGTGAAACAATGTGAAATATTTGAAATGTGGCGTGATTAAGATGGTTTAAAATTCCCCCTAGAAATTGTGGATAAATCAACATATGGTATCTGCAATGATAAAAGCGGCGTAAAAAATGCCGTGATAATGAGGCGGAGTGAGTACCATGTCAGCGATTAATTTCGTTGTCCGTGATGTTGCGGGCAATATTTCCAGAGGATCTGTGGCCGGAGAGGGCGTTCCGTCATCTCTTATTGTTGGGGCGGGGGCGGATGTTTCGCTTAACCTCACGCAGGGCCAAATTATTTCATATACCCGTCAGGGGCAGGCGCTTGAGGTCACATTGGTTGACGGGCGTGTGATTGTGATTGAGGGGTATTTCACATCTGAGGGTGTTTCCGAGAACCAGTTGTTCTTGTCTTCAGATGGCTACCTTACGGAAGTAGACCTGACGCAGGGCGCAGGCGCTGACTACTACGCAAACTACCTGCAGGCTGATAGCGCCGGCAAGTTCGCGGTAAATGACGATCTTTATTTCATGCGCGGTTCAGACGTTATGTTGGCCGATGCATATGTGCCTGCTGATGACGAAGTTGGCATGTTGGGTGCGATGGCGCCATTGTTTGGTTGGGGTGGCGCAGCTGCTGCAGCTGGTGCTGCGGCACTTGTAACAACTGGTGGCGGCGGCGGTGGTCCAGCGGCCCCGGAAGTTGCGGTGACAACTGGTACGGACGAAGGTGATAGCCACGTCGTTAATGAAGAAGACCACGCTGATGGCGTGGATATCGGCGGCACGGGCACACCTGGCGCGACGGTCGACGTTACGATTGATGAGGTCACCGAAACAACGACTGTCGGTGAAGATGGTACTTGGGAAGTCACGTTCGATCCGACTGATGTTGAGACGGGCGAATACTCTACTGAGGTAGA
>CALBVZ010000027.1 GCA_937969445.1 uncultured Octadecabacter sp.
GCCTACAGAACCCGCAAGACGCCAAATCAGTTATGGCGACGCTGCTTTCTGGCGGCGGTGTTACGTGGAACGGCACGCAGATTTTTGACGCGAAATTGCCTGAAGGTAATGATGTTGAACTTTGCGTTTCCGAGACAAATAAGACAGGCACCGAAACCCGCCTTGTCTATCATCCACAGACCTTTGCGCTGGGGTTAGGTTGCGCCCGCAATGCAGACCCTCAAGACCTGTGGCAGCTCGTCGAAGACACATTGAACGCACATAACATCGCCAAAGGTACGATCGCTTGTGTGGCCTCAATAGACTTAAAGGCAGACGAACCCGCAATCATCCAAGCGGCCAATCGCCTTGGCGTTCCATTGCGTGTGTTCACTGCGGACGAACTTGAAAACGAAGCACCGCGTCTGGCCAATCCATCCGATGTCGTGTTCGCGGAAGTCGGTTGTCACGGTGTGTCAGAAGGCGCCGCCCTTGCCGCTGCTGGCGCGGACGCCAACCTGACTGTTGAGAAGTCCAAAACCCTTACCGCGACTTGCGCCATCGCACGCGCCCCTGACCCAATCACTTCTCTGGCTGGCCGTTCCCGTGGCCGCTTGTCAGTCGTGGGCATTGGTCCGGGACAGGCGGCCTGGCGCACGCCGGAAGTGTCCCGTCTTGTTGCCGATGCTGAGGAATTGGTGGGGTATGGGTTGTATATCGATCTGCTCGGCCCACTGGCCGCTGGTAAAATCAGATCCGACTTTCCGCTTGGCGGCGAAGAAGCACGCTGTCGCTATGCACTGGAGCAAGCCGCGCTTGGTAAAAACGTTGCCCTCGTGTGTTCTGGTGATGCTGGTATTTACGCGATGGGCGCGCTGGTGTTTGAACTTCTGGATCGTGCCGAAACCGAAGAAGGCGTCAGTGATGCGGCCCGCCGTGTCGAAGTCGTCTGTTCGCCGGGTGTGTCTGCCCTGCAAGGTGCAGCCGCCCGCGCCGGCGCACCCCTTGGCCATGACTTCTGCACCATCAGTCTGTCTGATCTTCTGACGCCACGCGATGATATCATCCGCCGCCTGAATGCCGCGGCGCAGGGTGATTTCGTGATCGCGTTCTATAATCCCGTGTCCAAAACCCGCCGCACCTTGCTGGCTGAGGCGCGTGATATTTTGCTACAACATCGCCCTGCTGACACGCCTGTTATGCTGGCTTCCAACCTTGGCCGCCCAACCGAACTGGTACGTTACCGCCGCCTCGATGAGCTTGAAGTGGACGAGGTTGATATGCTGACCGTGGTTCTTATCGGTTCATCCAACTCACGGCTCGCGCAGCTGGGCGAAGGCCCACGCATGTTCACGCCGCGCGGTTATGCCCGCAAGATCGACGGCGACCTAACCGCAAAACGCGACGATCCATATATCCCAGAAGAGGCCACGCAATGACCGTCTATTTCATCGGCGCAGGGCCGGGTGATCCTGAGCTCCTGACGCTCAAAGCCGCGCGTCTTATTAAGGCATGTCCTGTTTGCCTGTTCGCAGGCAGCCTCGTTCCTGAAGAAGTGGTTTCCATCGCCCCCGAGGGTGCTTTGGTCATGGACACAGCGCCTATGCACCTCGACGAAACCCATGCGGAGATCGTCAAAGCCCATGCCAAAGGCCAAGATGTAGCCCGTGTGCATTCCGGTGATCCGTCGCTTTACGGTGCCATTGCCGAGCAAATTCGCCGCCTGAAAGCTGACGGAATTGATTACGAAATTATCCCCGGTGTGCCGGCTTATACCGCTGCGGCGGCGGCACTTGGGCAAGAACTTACCGTGCCCGAAGTTGCGCAGTCCATTGTGCTGACGCGCATGTCGATGAAATCAACGGGCATGCCAGCGGGGGAAACGCTCGACAATTTCGGGCGCACGGGAACAACTCTTGCGATCCACCTTGGTATCCGCGCGTTGCGTGAAATTGAGCGCCAGTTGATCCCGCATTACGGGGCTGATTGCCCTGCCGCCGTGATTTATCGCGTGGGCTGGCCGGATCAGCTGATTATCCGTGGCACGCTCTCCACGATCCGCGCCAAGGCCCGCGATGCCAAAATCACCCGTACGGCACTGATTCTATTGGGACCTGCGCTGGCGGACGACAATGGCTTTCCTGACTCGGCATTGTACGACGCGGCCAAACCCCACGTTCTAAGGCCCAAAGCCAAAGCCTGATCCAATTGCCGCAACGCAGCGGAAGGTTAACTTGACCGTAACCAGTAATCCGCCATGCTCTATGTCATTGGATGGGGAAGACTATGTTGGAATCACTGCCACAATCGATCTGGAATGAGCTGCATGCTGCGCAGTCCAAAGCTGCGAAAAAGAAGACCCGCCTGCGGGTTGAGGCAAATGGTGAAAGCTACAGAATTGAACGTATGACCGACACGGGCTTTGCGCTCGGGGTTGAGGATGCGCCTAAATTACGCGGCCTCGTGGATGTCTATGATGGTGGACACCATGTCAGCCAATGCTTGATCGTTGCCGCCGCTCAAGAGGGCGACCACATGGTTTACGAATACAAGCGCAACACTGCTGCAAACGACGGCGCACCGCTTGATTTTGAACGTATCAAAGATGCGCCGATCGCGTTGTTAGGCCGCTAAACTACTGTAAGTCGCCGAATGCTTTGGCAAGCCGGTCAACGGCTTCTTGAACCTGCGCGCGCGGCGCTGCGATGTTGAAACGCAAGAAGTTGTCGCCACCGGTGCCGAAGGTTGGCCCATGGTTCACAGCAATCTTTGCGTCCGATTGGACGCGATCTGTAAACTCTTCCCGTGTCATGCCTGTTCCACTGAAGTCGACCCATGCGAGGTACGTGGCCTCTAGCGGCATCGACGCCAATCCTGGGATGGCGTTCACACCTGCATCAAACAATTTGCGGTTCTCGTCCAGATAAATGCTCAGCTCATCAACCCACGCGGCGCCTTCGGGTGAATACGCAGCCTCGGCCATAAACAGACCAAAACTGTTAGGCGACATGCCCAGCGCTGCCATCCGCGCACCAAATGCGCCGCGCAGGTCAGGGTCTTCAATGATAACGTTGCCGCTGTGCGACCCTGCAATGTTGAACGTCTTGGTGGTCGCCGTCATCGTAACAAGGCGGTCTTCAATCCCCTCAATATGGGCCATTGGGATATGCTTGTGGCCAGGGAAGGTGAGGTCATGGTGGATCTCATCCGACACCAAAATCAGGCTGTGGCGTTTCGCAAATGCGGCAACCGCCTGTAATTCACCACGGGTCCAAACGCGGCCGCCCGGGTTGTGAGGAGAGCACAGAATAACCATGCGCTCATTGCCAGTCATCTGCGCGTCATAGGCGTCAAAGTCGAACTCGTAACGACCATTGTCGTTGTTCAAAAGGCATTCAACCACTTCGCGCCCAGCTGCATTAATCACCTTCGCAAAGGCATGATAAACGGGTGTGAACAACACGACACCGTCGCCCGGCGCGGTAAACGCATCCACACACATACCAGTCCCGTTCACCAGACCATGGGTGGTGAAAATCCATGACGGGTCAATTTTCCAGCCATGCCGCGTGTCCATCCACCACTGGATCGACGCGAGATAAGACGCTTCATCACCGTAGTATCCATACACCCCGTGATCATGCATCGCCTGCACCGCGTTCTGCACACAGGCTGGTGGCTGGAATTCCATATCAGCAACCCACATCGCAATGCCGCTCTCGGCATCCACGCCGTAAATTTGCTCCATCATGTCCCATTTAACGCTATGGGTGCCGCGACGGTTGATGGGGGTGTCAAAACTCATGAAGGTACTCCTTTTTTAGCAAGCTATCCCTATGGTTGGCGGACGCAAGCCTTTCTGCAGCGTTGCGCCATATTGCAAGCGACCCTTGTTCGTCTTACATGGACGCCATGACATTACGCCCGATCCTGATCCACCCCGACCCGCGCCTGAAATCTACGGCTGATCCTGTTGCAGACGTTAATAAGGATGTGCGCGCATTGGCTGACGACATGCTTGAAACCATGTATGATGCGCCTGGCATCGGCCTTGCCGCGCCACAGATCGGTATATTGCAACGGATGCTCGTGATGGATTGCATAAAGGACGAAATGGCGACGCCAGAACCAATGGTGTTGATCAATCCACGCGTGCTGTCCTCATCAGAAGAAACCAATGTCTACGACGAAGGCTGCCTGTCCATTCCCGATCAATATGCTGAAGTCGAGCGTCCGGCGTCCGTGAAAGTTGAATGGACAGATCTCGATGGCAAAACCGTTCAGCAAGACTTCGATGGGCTATGGGCAACCTGTGTGCAGCACGAAATTGACCACCTTAACGGCAAGCTATTCATCGATTACCTCAAGCCGCTGAAGCGCCAGATGATCACCCGCAAAATGCAAAAGCTGAAACGCGAAATCGCCAGAGGCAACGCGTAGCATCCGCGCTCGATCGGCAATTCAATAAACCAAAGGCCGCACATGTCCCACAGACCGTTCATCCCGTGGCCCGCCAAGGTCCTTCGCACGTCTGCTGCCGAAGTCCCCGAAATCACCGACGATATCCGCGCCCTGTGGGACGAAATGATCGAAGCGATGAATGCTATGCCCGGTGTCGGTCTCGCAGCGCCTCAACTCGGGGTGTCGCTGCGCCTTGCAGTCGTCGATGCATCCGACAAACGCGGCCAAGCCGTGCGCATGGCAAACCCAACTATTCTGCATTCAAGCGCCGAAATGCGCGTCCATGAGGAAGCTTCCCCCAACTTGCCCGGCGTGGCTGCGTCCTTTGAACGTCCACGCGCCGTGACGGTGCGCTTCATGAATGAAGATGGTGTCGATGAAAGCCAAGACTTTGTCGGCCTTTGGGCGACCAGCGTGCAGCACCAGATCGACCACTTGAACGGGAAGATGTACTTTGACAACCTGAGCCGCACCAAACGCGATATGCTTATCAAAAAGGCGCAAAAGCTGCGCTAGGGAAGGAACCACATGCGCATTGTTTTCATGGGAACACCTGACTTCTCGGTGCCGATTTTGGATGCTTTGGTTGAGGCAGGTCATGACGTTTGTGCCGTCTATTCGCAACCGCCCCGCCCCGCGGGTCGTGGTAAAAAAGATCGCCCAAGCCCCGTGCAATCTCGTGCCGAGAAACTTGGACTTCCGGTGCGCCATCCTGTGTCCCTCAAAACCGAAGATGCGCTGACCGACTTTACTGCACTTAACGCCGACATCGCCGTCGTGGTCGCCTATGGCTTGATCTTGCCTCAGACCATCTTGGACGCACCAACGAATGGCTGCCTCAACATCCACGCATCTTTGCTTCCACGCTGGCGCGGCGCGGCCCCAATACACCGTGCAATCATGGCTGGTGACGCGAAAACCGGCGTGTGCATCATGCAAATGGAAGCGGGCCTTGATACCGGCCCCGTTCTGTTGCGCCGCGAGGTCGAGATCGGCGAAACCGAAACGACAGGCGCGCTTCACGATCGCCTCAGCGGGCTGGGTGCATCGGCAATTGTGGATACGCTCAACATGCTGCACGACCTAACCCCGGAAACCCAGCCGGAAGACGGCGTGACCTACGCTGCCAAAATCGACAAAGGCGAAGCACGTGTTGATTGGTCCGAAACGTCGTTGCAAATCACCCGTCAAATCAACGGGCTGTCCCTGTTCCCAGGCGCATGGTCCGAAGTAGGTGGCGAGCGCATCAAGTTCCTGCACGCCAGCTTGTCATCCTCTCCCCTCGCAATAGGGGAAGTCAGCACAAACGGTGGTCTCCACATCGGAACATCTGACGGTGCAGTTCAAATCCTCGCTCTCCAAAGAGCCGGTAAAAGGGCCGCCTCAGCAGGCGACGTGCTCCAAGGGTGGACGCCACCATTGCACCTAGCCTGATCTTCTTTGGCTCTTAAATACTTTCTTTCTTGCGCACCGCAGGTGCGCCCCCGCCCGCTGCAAGCGCAATCCGCTAGCCTTTGAATGGCGCCATTCCAGCGCGGGCCAACTCGTCGGCGCGTTCATTCTCTGGGTGCCCAGCGTGCCCCTTGACCCACTCCCACGTTACATCATGGCGCAGTCTCGCTTCGTCCAGTCGTTGCCAAAGATCAATGTTCTTGATCTCGCCACCTTTCTTTTTCCAGCCCTTTGCTTTCCAACCGTAAATCCACTTGGTGATCCCGTCTTTGACGTAGGAACTGTCGGTCACAACGGTCAGCGTGCTGGCGGCCGACAGAGTCTCAAGCGCATTGATGGCCGCCAAAAGCTCCATACGATTGTTAGTCGTATGCGCTTCGCCACCTTTCAATTCACGTTCTTTTACAACGGCGTCACCTTCACGTGCGATCAGCACCGCACCCCATCCACCAGGGCCGGGATTTCCGCTGCAGGCACCATCTGTGTAAGCATATAGATCAGGCAATTTTACGCGCTCTCATGTTAACGAACGGATCGTTTGTTCCGGCAAAGCCAACCTCGCTACCCTCTTCAAAAAAGATAACTTCAAAGCCTGCATCCTTCATTAAACCGTGCAATTCATCTACCGTCACAAACGTATATAGCCGTTCAATATGATCGCGTTTCTCACCGGTTCCGGTCTTCATGCCGATGTGGAAAACCCCGCCTGCCCGAAGCGCAGTTGCGATCGCGGCGAAGTGTTTGGGTAGGTCCGGCTTGGGGGCATGCAGTAATGAGAAATTCGCCCAAACCCCATCATAGGTATCGACCATATCAATTTCATCAAACGTCAAAAGGCGCGCGCCGATGTTATGGGTTTCATTGGCCAGATCAATCATACCCTGCGACGCGTCCACAGGGTCGGGCTTCAAGCCTACGTTTCGCATATGAACCGATGCTCGCGCAGGCCCGCACCCAAGGTCCAGCACAGCGCCACCGTCCGGGAGCAGCGCCATAAAGTCTTGTAACGCGGTGCTCGCAGCTCCGCTGTCAAAGCAGTTGTCGTATTGGTCCGCTGCGCCGTCATAAAACGCGATGGTCTTAGGATCTGTCATGTTACGCGTTCGGTTGTTGGCTCACGCAACACGCGCGGTACTTTAAATTCAACGTTCTCGACGGCGGTCTCGACCTGTTCAACAGTCACATCATATCGCGCTTTGAATGCGTCGATCACCTCGTTGATCAAAACCTCAGGCGCGGACGCACCCGCCGTGATACCGATGCTTTTGATGCCGTCCAACGCGCGCCAATCAATGTCTTTGCCGCGCATAACCAATTGCGAATAATCACAACCCGCCTTGCGGCCGACCTCGACCAAGCGTTGTGAGTTGGATGAATTTGGCGCACCAACAACCAGCATCGCATCCGCTAATGGAGCCATCGCTTTAACAGCTTCTTGGCGGTTTGTGGTCGCGTAGCAAATGTCTTCTTTGTGTGGCCCGACAATAGCGGGGAACCGCGCATTTAGGGCCTCAACGATGTCTGCTGTGTCATCCACGGATAGCGTTGTTTGCGTCACAAATGCCAGCTGTTCGGGGTCGCGAACTTCAACACCTGCAACGTCTTCAACGGTTTCAACAAGCAACACTTCACCATCGGGTAGTTGGCCCATCGTGCCGACTGTTTCAGGGTGGCCCGCATGCCCAATCATGATCATCTGCAAACCGTTGTCCGCATGACGCTGGGCTTCGATATGGACTTTGGAAACAAGTGGGCATGTCGCATCGACATAAACCATTTCACGCGCGTTTGCGGCGGCTGGTACAGATTTCGGAACACCGTGCGCGCTGAAGATTACGGGCCGATCATCAGGGCAGTCTTCCAGCTCTTCAACGAAAACCGCGCCCTTTCCTTTCAGATCATCCACAACGAATTTATTATGCACGATTTCATGGCGCACGTAGACAGGAGCACCCCATTTTTCGAGAGCGAGTTCAACAATCTTGATCGCACGATCCACGCCCGCGCAAAATCCGCGTGGCGCGGCAAGGTATAG
>CALBVZ010000028.1 GCA_937969445.1 uncultured Octadecabacter sp.
AATTCGCATCGTACGAAAAGACGGCCTTCAACAAAGGTTTTCTGATGGTGTCCTCAACGCCTTTGACGCGATCAAGCTACCACGCGGGCGACGATTTCGCGAAGCTGCGGGCCGCACGGATGGAAAAATTCGGCGCGTGAAGCGGGTAGCAAGTTTAGCTCTATTTGTTCTGCATTCGACCGCTGCTCTCGCAGACGTTAGCCCGCAACAGCGCATCGAGATTCTAGAGGTCGCGCACTCATATAACGCTGCGGTAAAGTCTGGCGATGGTGTCGAATTTGCAATTCAGACGATTTACATGCCACTCGCGCGTGCGATGGCGTTAGAATTAGGCTTGGAAACACCGGAACAGTTGTTCGACGGCTTGCGAAGCGAAACCAATGTATCTGATCAAGTAATTGAGGTTTACCGCCACGATGTCTTCGCAGAGCTTTCGGTTTTCGGCATTGCAGGAGATTGGACTTGGGGGATGGTTCCTTATTTACGCCAATCGCGCTTCCAGGAGACCAAACAAATGTTGGCACCTAAGTGCTACGGTTTGTTCGTCTTTGGCCAAGATGGAACTTGGTTCACAAGGACGATGTCTGACAGAACGAACGAAATCTTTCTGGAAACATTAACAGCTTTCCAACCAGAGGACTTTCCAGAGCCGCAGTGCGATAATTAGTGAACATAATTTAGTCTAATGACACCAAATACGCAGCAATAGCCGCGCGATCACTTTCCGGTAATTTAGACGTATTATCAACCACATCAACCATTTCGCCGCCCACGGTATCGAAATCAGGTGTAAACCCGCTATCCAGATAAATCGCAATGTCTTGCGCAGACCATCCCAAATCATCGGGGTGAATGGATGGGACCGAGCCCTCGCCAGACGGGTTGGGCGCACCGCGCAGCCATTGGTCCGTCTTTAAACCACCAAGGGGATTGCGCGGGGTATGGCATTCAGCGCAATGGCCTAAAGCTTCGACCAGATAGCGGCCGCGCTCAATTTCGGACGTTGGCACATCCGTCACGACCCAGTCAGAATTCGCGAACAGGAATTTCCAGCCACCAAGGGATCGGCGGATGTTGAATGGAAAGCCAACATCGTGATCCTTCGATGGGGTGGCATTGGCGGGCAGGGTGCGCAGGTGGGCGATAATATCCACCGCGTCCTGCGCCGTCATTTTAGAATAGGTCGTGTAGGGGAACGCCGGATAGTAGTGCCCACCGTTGGGCGAAACGCCTGCAATCATTGCATTGGCGATTTCATAGACTGTCCAGCCACCAATTCCGTGGTTTGTATCAGGGGAAATATTGGGCGCATAGAACGTGCCAAAGTCACTGACAAAGGCGTTCCCACCCGCAAGTGCTTCGGAACCTTCCGCGCTGTGGCAAGACCCACATCCGGCGGCCGCGAAAGCAACTTCACCACGTGCGGCGTCCCCAGCAAGCAAGCTGTCGGTCGCGGGATCAACCAAAAACTCCGGATCAAGGTTTTGGGGCGCAGTCACGTAAAACGCGACCGCAGCCCCGATTACGCCAACCCCAAGTGCAAGCCAGCGTTTACGCATCAGTTGCGCTGGCGATATTCACGGTGACAGGCAGAACACGCACCACCAAGTGCCTGCATCGCGCCTTGCAGGCTTTCAAGGTCCGTACCAGCAACGTCGGCCATCGTATCAGCAGCAGCACTAAAGTTAGCGTTGATCACCATAACATTGTCAAAGTCCTCCCATAGTGAGGGCAGGGCTTTGGTGCCTTCAATGCTGGCATTGTCGGTTCCAGCTGGCCAATAGCTCATTTGGTTCATGCCGATCAGGGCGACCATATTATCGGCGGCGGATTGTGCGGCATCGGCGTCGTAGTCGATTTTGCCCTGCGCCATGCCACCCAGAACGCCCATGTTATGGGCATAAAGCTGCATATGGGATTGACGCGCAACAACAGAAGGATCCTTGTTCTCGTGCGCTTCATCCGCGAACGCGACCGAAGTTACTGCTATGACAGCGACACCTGCAAATAGAGTTAGGGTTTTCATGAATTAGCTCCTGCATAATAGTGATAATTGACGCGTTGCTAACATAGGAAACCGCAATCTCGGCGCGCAAACTACGATCATCTGCGCACAAATGCGTGTGTATTTAGGTGAAGCGTACTTTGCCGATGAAAGGCAGGTTGCGATTCCGCTGTGCGTAATCAATGCCATAGCCGACAACAAATTCATCGGGAATTTCAAAACCGGTCCAATCCGCCCGCATATCCACCTCGCGACGCGATGGTTTGTCGAGCAGGGCGATAGATTTCAGTTTTCTCGGGTGACGTGTGTTCAACATATCAATGACTTGGTGCAGGGTGTGGCCGGTATCCACGATGTCCTCAACGACCAGAACGTCACGGCCTTCGATTTGACCACGTAGGTCTTTAAGGATGCGCACCTCGCGGGAGGATTCCATGCCATCGCCATAAGAAGACGCTTCTAGAAAATCGACCTCGACTGGTAAATCCAGCTCACGCACCAAATCTGCGATGAAGACAAACGACCCACGCAGCAGACCAACAACAACCAGTTTGTCGGTGTCTTTGAATTCAGTTTGAATAGTTTTGGCCAAGTCTTCGATGCGTGCAGCGATAGATTTCGCGGATATCATTTCGTCGATCACGTAGGGGTCGTGCGTCATAGGGTCCTGACCTTGTGCCAATTGCTTGAATTTTCGCACAAACCATACGACATGGAGGGTAAGAGTCACGCGCGAAAGTCTGAAATGCCTGCCCATTCCGAAACCCGACATCTTCCCTATAGCGCCGAGCAAATGTTTGCCCTGGTTGGTGATGTTGCAAATTACCCGAAGTTTTTGCCGTGGACTGCTGCTGCACGCATTCGCTCACGTGATGAAATGGAAGATCATACGGTGATGCTGGCTGACCTGGTTGTTAGCTTTAAAGTGTTTCGCGAAAAGTTCGGCAGCCGCGTTGTACTGTGGCCAGAGCTGCGCAAAATCGAAACTGAATATATCGATGGGCCGTTCAAGTATTTGGAAAGCGTTTGGACGTTTAAAGAGACGGAGGAAGGATGCGACGTGCATTTCCAAGTCGACTTTGAATTTAAGAACCGCATCCTACAAGGGGCGGCAGGCATGTTCTTCAATCAAGCCATGCAAACCATTGTTCGCGCTTTTGAAAAACGTGCTGCTGAACTTTATGGCTGACGCAATGCGATTGCTACGAAGGCCTGTATATGAGCCCAATGTGTCAAGTGCTCCACTGGGAACCAATGACGGAAAAACGCTGAAAGCAATGAAATTGTCGATCGGCCCGTCCACACGACTAGCGACGCCAGACGTCCTCCCGGCCGCGTTCGTCAATTCGATGTGCGAGACCGGCGAATTCTGAAACCAAAAACTTTTGAAACCGCCTTACTGCTGGTCGTACCGGCCGATCCACATGCCATAACAGCCCGAGTTCACGTTCGGGATGCTCCAATTTCACGGGAAGGGCAGTAATCGTATTTGCCGCCCGCTGCATAAAGACGACAGAGTATGGGAGCACGGTCAGCGAGTTTGATCCGGCCATGACGTTGAAGATTGATGCAAGTGACCCCCCGGTAAAGCTGACCCGAAAATCTGTGATGCCGATGCTGTCCAAAGCTGCCTTGAGGTCTGCGTAGAGTGGACTTCCTGCGGGCGGTGCAATCCAAGGATATGTCGCAATGTCGTTCAGTTTAACGGCAGATTGGCGTGCCAATGGATGGGAGGGGGCGCAGGCGATGACGTTTCTGCCGCGCAAGATCGGCTTGAAATTCAAATGAGACGGCACTTCGCTTGGGCGCACTGGGCAAATGGCGAGGTCAATGTTCCCGACACCCAGCTGCTCTGACAGCTCATCGAAGTATCCATAAGTCTGGTTTATCGTGACATCAGGATAGGCCGCCTGAAATGAGGCCATCATATTTGCAATCACGCCATCCATAAAAACAGGTGCCCCGGCAATACGCGCTGTCCCGGCCTTTCCACCTGAGTATTGTTCCACGGCCGTCTGCGCTGCGCTGCTGGCAGCCTCGACTAAACGACCC
This sequence comes from uncultured Octadecabacter sp., assembly GCA_937969445.1. Lineage (GTDB taxonomy): Bacteria > Pseudomonadota > Alphaproteobacteria > Rhodobacterales > Rhodobacteraceae > Octadecabacter. The sequence goes on from CALBVZ010000028.1 coordinate 4,058, forward strand.
TGCGCTGCGAGCGTTTGGCAAAGTTCGGTTGGTCGGAGCGGTCGTTTCCCTTTTTCGAACAGGCGCGATCCAAGCCGCTTTTCAAGCATGGTGACGGATCGTGAGACACTTGGTTGAGACTTGTTCAAAATCCGTGCGCCTTCGCTCAATCCGCCTGAATCTATGATCGCCGAAAGCATATGGAGGTGATTTGGGTCTATTTTCATAACATGAAGGTATATTACTTGTCGGACATTCGATCAACAGATGAATTTTTGCCGCTATTCTGGTCGAAATTAGAATTTGGAGAACTTCCTTTGGGACAGCCGGCCGAAACGATACTTCCAGACGTTCGCGTGGTTTTTGGCGCGGGTAAACGCGAAACCATTGCAAGCGAACTCAGAAGACTAGGTCTGTCCAAAGCGCTGGTTCTAGCCACGCCTCAACAATGCGACGCCGCTTTGGAAATAGCAGAGCAAATTGGGGCATTGGCTGTAGGTGTCTTTTGCAAAGCGGAAATGCACACCCCGGTGCAAGTGACGCAAGACGCTTTGGCACATGTCAAAGAAACCCAGGCCGATTGCGTTGTCGCCATCGGTGGCGGCTCTACGACAGGTCTTGGAAAAGCAATCGCATACCGGACAGACTTGCCGCAGATTGTGATCCCGACGACTTATGCAGGCAGCGAATGCACGCCAATTCTTGGGCAAACGGAAAATGGCGTTAAAACAACGTTGAGCGATCCGAGCATCTTGCCCGAGGTCATCATCTACGATTCAGAACTGGTCACAACTTTGCCGGTTTCGATGACTGTCACGTCTGCTTTGAATGCAATGGCTCATGCGGCGGAGGCGCTTTATGCACCTGATAAAACGGCCGAAACGACGGCCATGGCCATTGAAGGACTGACGGCATTTATCGAGGGGCTGCCCAAGGTTTTGCAAGACCCCACTGACCTTGTGGCACGCGAAGCCACACAACGCGGCGCATGGGCTTGCGGCACGGTGCTGGGTCAGGTTGGGATGGCTCTGCATCACAAGCTTTGCCACACGCTAGGTGGGTCGTTTGACCTGCCACATGCGGAAACCCATGCCATCGTGCTGCCCCATGCAATCGCCTATAACGCCCGCGCGGCGGCCAATGACCTGCAACCGATTTGCGACCTTCTGGGCGGAAACAACTCCGGGACTGCCTTGTATGACTTTGCCAAGAAAATGAACGCGCCAACCGCGCTGCGTGATTTGGGACTTAAGGAAGAAGACCTCGATCGTGCCGCAGATTTGGCCACCACAAAACCTTACCCCAACCCGCAACCTGTCACGCGCGAGGACATCCGCGCGCTTTTGCAGGCGGCATGGGCTGGGGACACACCACTTAAATAATCAAATTGACGTTTGGGAGGACATCATGATTACACGACGCAAGCTAATGAAAACAACCGCTGCGACAGGGCTGACTATGGCGACTGGGGGACTTGCCGCACCCGCTTTGGCGCAGGGTGCGAAAATTCGCCTCGGTTATGTGAGCCCGCAATCGGGGCCCTTGGCGGCGTTCTCGGACGCCGATCAATTCATCATTGACGGTTTTTTGGCGTCTGATGCCGGTGCTAATTTCGAAGTGATTGTAAAAGACAGCCAGTCCAACCCGAACAGGGCCGCTGAAGTTGCCAAGGAACTGATCATCGACGACGAGATCGATATGATGCTTGTCGCCTCTACGCCTGAGACAACCAACCCAGTGGCGACGACTTGCGAGTCTGAGGAGATTCCGGTCATTTCCACAGTAGCGCCATGGCAGCCGTATTTCATTGGCCAACAAGGCAATCCCGGCGATCCCGGCAGCTGGCGCCCGTTTGATTTCAGCTTCCATTTCTTCTGGGGGCTTGAGGATGTGATTTCGACGTTCACGGCCATGTGGAACCAGTTGGACACGAATAAATCGGTCGGGGCAATTTTTCCCAATGATGGAGACGGAAATGCTTGGGGTGATCCGAACGTGGGTTTCCCGCCGGTTCTGGACGCGCAAGGGTTCAGCCTGACGGACACGGGCCGCTACCAGAACCTGACGGATGATTTCAGCGCACAGATCAATGCGTTCAAAGCCGCAAATTGCGAGATCGTAACCGGTGTGCCTATTCCACCCGACTTTACGACGTTCTGGACGCAGGCGAAGCAACAAGGTTTCAATCCTAAGGCCGCAAGCATCGGAAAAGCTATTTTGTTCCCACAAGCTGTCGAAGCGCTTGGCGATCAGGGTCACAACCTCAGCTCCGAGGTCTGGTGGTCCCCATCTCACCCCTTCGCGTCGTCATTGACCGGCCAGTCTGCGGCCGATCTTGCCACAGGGTATACCACCATGACCGGCAAGCAATGGACGCAGCCTATCGGCTTTGTCCATGCACTGTTCGAGATGGCAGCCGATGTTATGGGGCGCGTGGAAGACAGCCGCGACGTCGATGAGGTGACTTCAGCCATCGCTGCTACACAGCTTTCCTCGATGGTCGGCCGGATCGCATTCGATGGTGCCGGACTGCCACCGTTCGCCACCCAGAACGTGGCCAAGACACCACTTGTTGGTGGGCAGTGGCGGCTAAAGGATGGCGGCGGTTACGACCTCGTGATTGTGGACAACTCGGATCACCCCGACATCCCAACCGGCGGCACGATGGAAGAGATTTCTTAAGCACACTGAAAGCGCGATCCGGCACACGCGTCGGGTCGCATCCCATTTTCAAGAATCCAATTAGCCGGTCTAGTTCGGTCAAGGAACTCGTATGTCGATCCTGTCACTCAAATCAGTCTCCAAAAGCTTCGGTGCTTTAACCGTAACGGACGACGCCAATTTTGAAGTCCCGCAAGGACAGGCGCTTGGAATCATCGGCCCGAACGGGGCCGGAAAGTCGACGCTGTTCAACTTGATCACCGGCAACATCGGCGCGGATCGGGGCAGCATCCACTTTGAAGGGCGCGATGTCACAAAAGTGTCGGCGATGGAGCGCTGCTTATCCGGGATTGGGCGGTCATTCCAAATTCCTCAACCCTTTGAGAAACTTACCGTATATGAAAATCTGCTGGTCGCCGCCACGCACGGTCGTAATCTGTCGGAACGCGACGTGCGCGATGATTGTGCAGACGTGTTAGAGCGTACCGAACTCATCCAGCACGCCAACGTACCGGCTGGGCAGCTCTCATTACTGGAACGCAAGCGGCTGGAACTGTCGCGCGCCATGGCAACACAACCGAAACTTCTTTTGCTGGACGAGATTGCCGGAGGACTGACCGAGGGGGAATGCCAGGCGCTGATCCGCACGATCAAGGACATTCATGCTCAAGGGGTCACGATCATCTGGATCGAACATGTGCTGCATGCTCTGACGTCGGTGGTTGAACGTTTGTTGGTGCTGGATTTCGGCAAGGTGATCGGCCTTGGCGACCCTGAAGAAATCATGGCCAGCCGCGAAGTGCGAGAGATCTATCTGGGGATCGAAGTCTGATGGCGTTGTTACAAACACAAAACCTCGTTGCACATTATGGCGATTTTCAAGCCCTGTTTGGCGTCGACATTGAATTAGGCGATGCCGAGACCATCGCCATCATCGGTGCAAATGGCGCAGGAAAGACAACGCTCATGCGCTCCATCTGCGGCGTGCTGCGCAATGACGCTGCCGCAGTGACATACGATGGCACCGCAATCGGGGCCAAGCCCGCCGACGAGATCATGTCCAAAGGGGTCGCCATGGTGCCCGAGGGTCGCAAACTGTTCCCGTCTCTGAGTGTCGAGGAAAATCTGTTGATCGGCACCTATGGCCGCAAAGTCAGTGGTCACTGGAACTTGAAAACCGTATACGAGCTTTTCCCGATCCTTGCCGAGCGCCGCAACAATCCCGGCACGGCCCTCTCTGGCGGACAGCAGCAAATGGTGGCCATCGGACGGGCGCTGATGAGCAATCCGCGCGTGCTGTTGTGTGACGAGATCAGCCTCGGCCTCGCGCCGGTAGTCATCAAAGACATCTACAAAGCCATCCCGCAGATCAAAGCGGCAGGCGCATCACTCATTGTTGTCGAGCAGGATATTGCACAGGCTATGGCCGTCGCCGACCGCGTGTATTGCATGATGGAAGGTCGTGTAACGCTTTCTGGCACGCCCGAAAGTCTGTCGCGCGACAAAATTCACAACGCATATTTCGGAGCAGGCCATTGATCTGGATCGACACAATCATTCAAGGCATTTTGCTGGGCGGCCTTTATGCCCTTTTCGCGTCAGGGCTCAGCCTTGTCTTTGGGATCATGCGGCTTGTGAACCTTGCGCACGGCGATCTGATCGTGATGGGGGCCTATCTGATTCTTGTTCTCGTATCGCTGTTAGGGCTGTCTCCGTTCATCGCTGTCTTCATTGCGATGCCGGCGATGTTCGGGGTGGGATGGGTGCTGCAACGCTATCTGCTGAACCGCACGCTGGGCGATGACATCCTGCCGCCGCTTCTGGTTACGTTCGGGCTGTCGATTGCACTGCAAAATGCGCTGCTTGAAGGGTTTTCGGCCGATAGTCAGCGCCTGCCAACAAATGCGCTGACGACCGCCTCGGTAGATGTGGGGCCGATCACGTTGGGCGTGATGCCGCTGTTAACGTTTGCATCGGCGGTTCTGGTGATTGTCGGGTTGAACCAACTCTTCTACCGCACCGAACTGGGGCGCGCGTTTCGTGCCACATCCGATGATGCGACAACTGCCAGCCTGATGGGCATCAAGCCGGCCAACATCTTTGCCACAGCCACTGGCATCGCGCTGGTAATCGTGACCATTGCTGCGCTGTATCTGGGCCTGCGTGCAAACTTTGATCCCAATATCGGACCTGCGCGCCTGATCTACGCCTTTGAGGCCGTCATCATTGGGGGCCTTGGGTCCCTTTGGGGGACGCTTTTGGGCGGGATCATCATCGGTGTGGCGCAAACGCTCGGGGCCGCGATCAACCCCGAATGGCAAATTCTCGCAGGGCATATCGCGTTTCTTATCGTCCTTCTTGTCCGGCCTCGTGGCCTCTTTCCGAGAGCGAATGACTGATGGCTTATTCTGTAACGACCCAAACGCCTGCATCAAGAATTGCTGCACTATTGGGGGCGATCCTTATTATCGTCTTGTTGGTCCTGCCATTTTTTGCCGGGCGTGGGACAATTCAGGACATGTTCTTCATCCTGACAATGCTGGTCCTTGCCCAATTCTGGAACCTGCTTGCAGGGTACGGTGGGTTGGTCAGTATCGGGCAACAGGCCTTCGTCGGCATGGGGGCATACGCTCTTTTCGGTGCGGTGATCCTTTGGGGACTTGATCCTGTGCCGTCGATCTTGCTGGCCGGTGTAGCCGCGCTGATCATCGCGGTTCCGACGGCATTCTTCGCCTTCCGTTTGAACGGTGCGTACTTCGCCATTGGTACATGGGTCATTGCCGAAGTCGTCCGCCTGCTGGTCGCACAATGGAAAACGCTAGGTGGAGGGACAGGCACATCTCTGCCCCGCGATGCAACCCGCGATATGTGGTTTGTTGAGGTGATCGAAAACACCCTCGGCGTCCGCTCAGCCGCCGCGCGTGATATTCTGGCCTATTGGCTAGCGTTGACGCTGGCGCTGGCCACGATCGGCGGCATCTATTGGTTGCTACGCACACGCCGCGGATTGGCGTTGGCCGCTGTGCGCGACAACACTGAAGCGGCAAAATCTGTTGGTGTCGATGCTGGCCGCATGAAATGGATCGTCTTTTTGACCTCGGCCTTCGGCACGGGCTTAGCCGGTGGTCTCATCTATATGCAAAAGGCGCGGATCAGTCCTGACGCAGCCTTTAGCGTTACTGATTGGACAGCATACGTCATCTTCATTGTGGTCATCGGTGGCATTGGCACCATCGAAGGTCCGATCATTGGTGTGCTGGTCTTCTTTGCGCTGCAATCGCTGCTGGCTGATTTTGGCAGCTGGTATCTTATGACCCTTGGTGTGCTGGCGATTATTATCATGCTGGTCGCACCACGCGGTTTGTGGGGGCTCTTGTCAGAGCGTACCGGCCTGCACCTTTTCCCAATTCGCCGCCGGCTGTCCGGTGGAAAACTCAATCTCTCGAAGGAATGAACATGTCTGATATTACAACTGAGGTCCTTATCATTGGCACGGGTCCTGCCGGATCGACAAGTGCCGCGCTGCTGTCGAGCTACGGCGTCGAGAACATTGTCATCAACCGCTATCACTGGTTGGCCAATACGCCGCGCGCGCACATCACCAACCAGCGCACCATGGAAGTGCTGCGCGACCTGGGGCATGAGGTAGAGGGCGAAGTCTATCTCAACGCAATGGACCAAAGCCTCATGGGGGAAAATGTCTTCTGTGAAAGCCTCGCGGGCGAAGAAATCGGGCGAATGAAGTCTTGGGGCACCCACCCTCTATCCAAAGCCGAGCATCTGCTATCCTCCCCAAGTTTCATGAACGATCTGCCGCAAACCTTTATGGAGCCGATCTTGTTCAAGACGGCGTGTAAACGCGGCACCCGCGCCCGAATGAGCACGGAATACAAAAGCCATGTGCAAGACGCCGAAGGCGTGACCACAACCTGTCTGGATCGAATGACGGGGCAGGAAATCACGATCCGTTCCAAGTATCTGATCGGCGCTGACGGGGGGAACTCCTTGGTTGCCGAAAACGAGAACCTCCCATTCGAAGGCAAGATGGGTGTCGGTGGGTCAATGAACATCTACTTCCGCGCCGACCTGTCCAAATACGTCGCGCATCGACCTTCGGTTCTTTACTGGGTGATGCAGCCTGGGGCGGACGTCGGTGGGATTGGCATGGGACTTATTCGTGCGATCCGTCCCTGGAACGAGTGGCTGATTGTCTGGGGCTACGACATTAATGAACCCGCGCCGGACGTGGATCAGAAGATGGCGACAGACGTGGCGCGCCAATTGGTTGGTGATCCAGAGCTGGAGATCGACTTGATCAGCGCCAACACTTGGACAGTCAACGATGCCTACGCGACGCAAATGTCCAAGGGGCGCGTGTTCGTCATGGGCGACGCTGCACACCGCCACCCGCCGTCCAACGGGCTGGGGTCCAACACATCCATTCAGGACGCATTTAACCTCGCATGGAAAATTGCCGCCGTGGTCAAAGGGGAGGCGGGCGAAGGTCTCCTCGACAGCTACAACGCCGAACGGGCACCTATTGCCAAGCAGATCGTGACCCGCGCTAACCAGTCTATTGGCGAGTTCGGCCCCATCTTCGAGGCCCTCGGGATGACCGGCGGGACAGACATCGAGAAAATCAAAGCGAATATGGATGCCCGTTGCGATACCACTCCGGAGGCTGAGGCGCAGCGCGATGCGCTCAATGCGGCGATTGCGTTCAAGAAATATGAATTCGATGCCCACGGCGTAGAAATGAACCAACGATATTCCTCCGATGCCACCGTAACGGACGGTGAGATCGAACCCGATTTCGCGCTTGACGCAGACCTCCACTACCAGCCGACCACATGGCCGGGTGCACGCATTCCGCACGCTTGGCTGTTTGATAAAGACGGCGGCAAACATTCTACTCTTGATTTGGCAGGCGGTGGCGCCTTCACCCTGTTCACCGGTCTGGGCGGTAAGGCGTGGGCTATGGCGGCCAAAAAGGTAGCGGGCGAGCTTGGCATCAAGCTGGAGGCCCATGTCATCGGACCACGCCAAGAATTTGTAGACCACACCGGCGATTGGGCTCGTGCGAGAGAGATCGGCGATTCCGGCTGCATCCTAACCCGCCCTGATCAACACGTTTGTTGGCGCAATGACGCGATGTCGGAAAATCCGGCAGCCGAGCTCACACGAGTCCTTTCAAAAATTCTAGCCCGATAGGAGGCGAAAATGTCGTCTGAAGAACAAGGTTATTTCACTGAAGACAATTCAGCAGAGGTTGTAATCAGCCGCAACGCCGATGCCAAAGATGCGCGAGTGGCTGAGGTCATGGGGGCAATCACGCGTCACCTGCACGCCGCTGTAAAAGAGATCGAACCGACCCAGGAAGAATGGTTCGAAGCGATCCAATTTCTCACCAAAGTTGGCCATGCCTCTGATGATTGGCGCCAAGAATTTATCCTGTTGAGCGACAGTCTTGGTGTGTCGATGCTCGTCGATGCGATCAATAATCGGAAACCGTCAGGTGCATCTGAATCGACGGTCCTCGGTCCGTTTCACGTGGCTGATGCCCCGGAACTTCCGATGGGGTCGGATATCTGCCTTGACCAAAAAGGAGAGCCGATGCTGGTGAAAGGCCGAATTGTGGGCATTGACGGTGCGCCGATTTCTGGTGCCAAGATCGACGTCTGGCAGGCCAACGACGAAGGCTTCTATGATGTTCAGCAAAAAGGCCTCCAACCAGATTTCAACCTGCGAGGTGTGTTTCGAACTGGTGATGACGGAACGTATCACTTCAAGGGGGTGAAGCCGAAATGCTACCCTATTCCGGATGATGGCCCCGTTGGAAAATTGCTCGAAACGCTTGGACGCCACCCGTTCAGGCCCGCGCATCTGCACTATATTCTCGAGGCTGACGGATTCGAGACCTTGATCACTCACATCTTCGACCCAGATGACCCCTATATCCACACGGATGCCGTTTTCGGCGTCAAAGAGAGCCTGCTGGCAAAGTTCAAGCGGGTAGAAGACCCGGAAGACATCGCCGAAGCCGGGTTTGACGGGCCCTTTTTCGAGGTCGTCCATGATTTCGTTCTGGCACCCACATCATGACGCAGCCTTGTATCATCTGCGTGGCGATCACCGGTAGTTTGCCGCGCAAAGCCGACAACGCCGCTGTTCCCATCACGGTCAGTGAGCAAATCGAAAGCACGCATGCCGCGTTCGAGGCGGGTGCAAGCATTGTGCATGCCCATGTGCGCAATGACGATGAAAGCCCGTCGAGCGATCCAGAAAAGTTTGCAAGACTAAAAGAGGGTTTGGAAAAACACTGCCCTGGTATGATTATCCAGTTTTCAACGGGTGGCCGTTCAGGCGCTGGCAAGACACGTGGCGGCATGTTGCCGTTGAAACCGGACATGGCGTCGCTGTCCGTCGGATCCAATAACTTTCCAACACGGGTGTATGAGAATCCACCCGATCTTGTTGACTGGCTAGCGGCTGAAATTCTTGAAAATGGAGTGAAGCCGGAAATCGAAGCATTCGATTTGTCTCATATCCTCAAAGCCGCAGAGATGCACACGCGGGGTCAAATCAAAGATACGCCATACGTTCAGTTTGTGATGGGGGTGAAAAACGCCATGCCTACAGATCGCAACGTCTTTGACTACTACGTCCAGACGGTCAAGCGCCTCTTCGGTGAGGATGCCCCATGGTGTGCGGCCGGGATTGGCGCGCACCAATCCGTGTTGAACGAATGGTCTGTTGCTGCTGGCGGTCATGCAAGGACGGGCCTTGAGGACAACATCCGAATGGACAAAGACACCCTCGCGCCTTCGAACGCTGCACTGGTAGAACGACTAGTTGATATTTGCACGCAACACGAAAGGCCCGTGGCAAGCTCGGATCAAGCACGGACGATCTTGGGTTTGAATTAGGTGGTTTCGCGACCAGCAGCCGGTTGACAAAAATCCATAGCTTGATCGTTGGTGCATAGCGACACAACTCAAGTAGCTGAAATATATGGAAACTTTTTCAGTATCGCAAATGTTTGCGATGACTGTCAAAACGCATTTTTTCGCAAACTTGCCTATGCAAGGAGGCTAGGAAAATCTGTGTCAACGGTGGCAGAAGCGAGAGTTTGCCTCAGAAATTTGGCGCGCGAAAATCGTAAATGCAATTTTTTCAGTTGCTTACGGTGGAATTGTAGTTGCTCATCAATCCGTGCCTTTTGGGGCCAATCGCTGATGAAATGAGTGCCTCAACAACGATGGATACAGATAACAACGACTGAGCTGCTCCCCGAAACGAGCCTCACGATGATGCTTGAGAAGGGGATAATCCAGAAATCCGCAAGGAGATGGAAGCTATCACGTATATTGGCTATCGATGGGTCGGCGTGATGTTGGAGCTCAAGGGGGCGCATTGCGGGCCGGTGAACGTTGTTCGCTGGACGTCTTGTCCGGATCTACGGCAAGCCCGCCAGCATTGTCAGCGAACGTGACTGACGTCGAGTGGCATTCTATCGATCCGGGCAAACCGCAACAGAACGCCTTCATCACTGGAGAACAAAACACCCGCAAACTCTCATTATCTATGTGGG
>CALBVZ010000029.1 GCA_937969445.1 uncultured Octadecabacter sp.
TTTGGGACAATCTAGGTGAGCGTTTTGATACCCGCAATACGTGTGAGGCGAATTGTAACCGCGAACGCGCTAGGGCAGGGTGGCGCGATGCAGGTGTTTGAAAACATATTTACCGACCGCGGGTCGAAATACGCGGTGTCGGGCGGGCCTTGTGGGTCGGCGGCCGAGGCCAAAGCGTTCATCAAATCACTGTGTCGCCGCAAGAAGTTCGCTAAAGCCACGCACAACACTTGGGCCGTGGTTTTGCCCGATGGCACGCCGCTGAAAAACGATGACGGCGAGGCGGGCGCAGGCATGGTGATCTTGCGCATGCTGGAACGGGAAGAGCGTGTGGGTGAAATCATCGTCGTGACGCGTTGGTTCGGCGGGGTGCATTTGGGAGGGGACCGTTTTCGGCGCGTGCAGGACGCAGTTCGGTTCTATTTTGAGGAGGGGTAAATGGAATTTTTCACGCGGCTGAAATGGCGCTGCATCTGGTCGTGGAACGGCCTGCGCGACACGTGGGCGTCAGAGCATTCGTTTCGATCTTGGGTCTGGGCGAATGTGGTGTCGGGTGGCTTGGCTGTGTGGCTTTTGTCGGGCGCAGAGCTGGCGTTGATATTGGCACTGGGTGTGTTGGTGCTGGCGGCAGAGTTGATCAACACGGGGATCGAGCGTGCGGTGGATTTGGTGTCACTTGAGAAAAGCGGGCTGGCACGGATGGCCAAAGACGCGGGCAGTGCTGGGGTGGCGGTGACGGCGGTGGCTGCGGGCGTGGCGTGGGTTGTGGTTTTGGTGGGCTAGGAAGCCCTTACCTTTTGGACAGGCTTACGTATCGTCATGCTGGTCGTGACGTGTGAAGTGGTGTTTTCCCCTGAAAAACGAGGCGAAAATTTGATTCAGTAGCAGTATGAAACAAACACCTTCCTTTGACAGCACCGCATCAAACTCCAATGCTAAACGGGTACAGGAAACTTGTACGCCAACCGAGGCAATGAATGCCCGCTCAGCTGGAAAACTCGACAAGTTTCTCGACTTCTTGGACAATGAGATGGCCGACCAAAGGGCGCAGAAACCCGCCGTTTAGGTGGTTTGGTACCTAGTGCATCACTAACAACATAGCAGAGCGTTTGGCCCTTGGGGGGGGGCTGCGTCTTGGAATTGATCCAGTGGATCAATTCTGGTGAAAACGGGCGAAGCCCAGCATAGCTGGGCTGGTAGAAAACGCCTTGTGATCGGCCCAATTCTCTAAGATGTGTCAAAAAAATGGCACTGTCAGTTTTAACCACTTTAGCCCACTTGATAAGTACTCAATGTATTGTTCGTTGCTAAAGATGTAACCAAGAAGTGAAAGAACAAATAGCCAAAACGGAATTGAGAAATACCAATATTTCCAGCTTAGCCCCTTTATCATCTTTAGCGCGGTTCTCGCATAAAACTGATTGTCAAATTTAGGTAGGTTCATGAAGTTTTGAGGAAAGTCTCTATACGCGTCGACTTCAATTTCCTCTCGGTAAACACGATATGACTTGTCTTCATTCACCTTGTGATGCTCGCTGACATCGTCATGTTCCATAAAAACAACTCTGAAAAAGGGCATTCCTAAGTGTATTGGAACTTCCCGTTCTGAAAAGTTGATTAAAGTCGTGCTTATAGGTCCATTGAAGAATGGATCGACAATGCCAACATTTAGAGCCAAAAGTCCCTTTTTTGTAAGTGTAGTACGCAATGTAGCGATGCCTGTCACCGTTGAAGGAAGACCAAACTCTTCCTTAGAAAGTACTAGCACTGCTTGCCGTGGCTTAAGGTAGTAAAAATCACCTTCCTTAACCGTCTTTTTCTTTTCGCCGGCAGGAAAGATCTCACCGATGGTCAAGTCGTATGTACTATTCTTAATTTGTTTTTCGAGTCCGTTTTTAATAAGCTTTTGAGACAGAATACTTTTTCCAACGATGAGTCGCCCCATGAGTTCTCCTAATGTAGTTATGACCGTTTGGGATAAACGCTTTTTCGAATTGGTCGATGTTGTGGCGAGTTGGAGCGAAGATACAAGCCGGAAAATTGGAGCAGTGATCGTCGGCCCATCAAATGAAATTCGTGCAACTGGATTTAATGGTTTGCCGCGAGGTGTTTGTGCTGGTGATGCCGAAAGGCATTCAAAAGAGGATGGCGAAAAGTACTATTGGTACGAACATGCCGAGAGGAATGCTATTTTTAATGCCGCTCGTATCGGCGTCCCTTTGGAAGGATGTATTATTTACGCGAACCTATTCCCTTGCGCGGATTGTGCTCGCGCAATAGTTCAGTCAGGTTTGAAGGCGCTCAAAACTTATACACCTCCTGAAAGCGACCCAACCTACCAAAGGAGTTTTTTAGTTTCTAAGGCTCTCTTAGAAGAAGGTGGTGTTGAGCTGGTCTATTTTGATAGCGACGGTTAAAGCCGCCCCCACAAGTCATACTCGCCCGCTTCATCAACTTCAACGCGAACTATTTCCCCAACTTTCAACCCATCCGTTCTCTCGTCGATAAACAAGTTCCCGTCGATCTCTGGCGCGTCGGCTTTGGTGCGGCAGGTGGCGATGCCGTCTTCGTCGATGTCGTCGATGATGACGTCCATGGTTTGGCCGACCTTCGCCGCGAGTTTGGCCTCGGAGATGGCTTGGGCTTTTTCCATGAAGCGGTCCCAGCGGTTTTGTTTCACCTCGGCTGGGACGTGGTCTGGCAGGGCGTTTGAGCGCGCGCCGTCAACGTTTTCGTATTGAAAACACCCGATGCGGTCCAGTTGGGCCTCACTCATCCAATCGAGCAGGGTTTGGAATTCTTCTTCCGTCTCACCGGGGTAGCCGACGATGAACGTCGAGCGCAGGGTGATGTCGGGACAGAGACCGCGCCATTCCTCAATGCGGTCCAGCGTGCGTTCGGCGTGCGCGGGGCGGGCCATGCGGCGCAGGGTTTCGGGGTGGGCGTGTTGGAACGGGATGTCGAGATAGGGCAGGATCAGGCCGTCTGACATCAGCGGGATCAGCTCGCGCACGTTGGGGTAGGGGTAGACGTAGTGCAGGCGCACCCATGCGCCGAGGCTGCCCAGGTCGCGGGCCAGTGTGGTGATGGGTTGTTCGGTCAGGCCGCGGCGCTGATCGGAGGGCCAATCGGTGCCATAGGCGGAGGTGTCTTGTGAGATCACCAGCAGTTCTTTCACGCCGTTTTCCACCAGCTTTTCAGCTTCGCGCATCACGGCGTGGGCGGGGCGAGAGGCAAGTTTTCCGCGCATGTCGGGGATGATGCAGAACTTACACTTGTGGTTACAGCCCTCGGAAATTTTCAAATAGCTGTAGTGGCGCGGGGTGAGGGAAACGCCGGACGCGGGCAGCAAGTCAATGAACGGATCAGGGGAGGGCGGCACGACGGCGTGCACAGCATCCAGCACCTGTTCGTATTGGTGCGGACCCGTGACGGCGAGGATGCGCGGATGATGTTCGCGGATATAGTCGGGTTCGGCACCAAGGCAGCCAGTGACGATGACTTTGCCGTTTTCCGTGAGCGCCTCACCGATGGCATCAAGCGATTCCGCTTTGGCGGAGTCCAGAAAGCCGCAAGTGTTGACGATGACCGCGTCCGCGCCGGAATAATCGGGCGAAATGGCATAACCTTCCGCGCGTAGGCGCGTGAGGATGCGTTCAGAATCCACTAGCGCTTTGGGGCAACCAAGGGAGACCATTCCGATTGTGGGCTGGCCGCTGCGCGTGGGTTCTTGAATTTTGACCTTGGGGGCCAAGTCGGGGCGGAGTGAGGGAGGGTTCTGGGACATGCCCTCGACCTACCGTCCTTTGGGTGTTTGAGGAAGGGCTTTTTGACAACGCTTTTTGCGATTGTTTTGGGTGGGGCTTGGGATGCTTGCCCGACGGTTTGGTGCGGGCTAAGACGAGGTATGAGGGCGAGATCACGAAGAGTTTATGACATAAGTACCGATGCGGGGCGCCGCGCGGCGACGCGGGATTTTCATTGGAAAGACCATCAAATCCTGCGGAAAAGGTGGACGAACCTGGCTGAGTTCGCACCCGGTTTGTGGCGCTCTAACCAGCCTTGCGGTGCACGGTTAGGCCAATACAAAACGCTTGGCATTCAAACGATTGTGTCGCTGCGTGCCGATATTGGGCGTAGCTACAATCTGTTTGAACATGAAGCGTGCAATGAACTTGGGTTGGATTTGCATCACATCCACGTTTGCAGCGCACGGGCGTTGCCCGAGGGTAAGTTTCTGTTGGAACGGATTGATAGGCTTAGCCAACTGCCGCGCCCATTGCTGTTGCACTGCAAGAGCGGCGCGGACCGAACCGGTTTTACGGCAGCCCTATTCTTAATCCTCATCGAAGGGTTCGACGTTGAAGAAGCTGCACGACAATTAGCACGCAAACACATCCATTTCCCACGCAGTAAATCAGGTGTTTTAGGGCACGTCTTTAGAGTCTATCTGCGGGATGCAGAGCCGTTAGGTATCGGGTTTCGGGCTTGGCTTGAGAAAGGCTATAACCCAGAGACGATAACAGCAGATTTTCAGGACTGGCGCAAAGGCGTTGGAAAGTGGGCGTAGATGATAATTGGACATATCGGAGCGCGTAAGGGCTCTAAGGGTGTGCCGGGTAAGAACTTTCGGGATATGTGCGGCAAGCCGCTGATGGATTGGTCGCTGGATCAATTGCTGGAGTCCGCACGGGTCGATGCGGTTGTGGTGAGCACCGACAGCCAAGAAATGTACGCCCATGCGGTCGCAAAAGGCGCATTGGACATTGGGCTAAGGCCTGCGCATTTGGCAACGGATGACGCGCCAAAGTGGGGCGTTTGGCAGCATGCGTTGGATGCCGCCGAAGCGATTGCGGGCAAGGCTACGGCGTTTGTTGATCTGGATTGCACGTCGCCATTGCGTTTGGCGGAAGACATCGACGGAGCGTTGGATCTGTTTGAGGCTGAGGCACCCGACATGGTGATGTCGTGCTGTATCGCGGGAAAGAACCCCTATTTCAACATGGTTGAACCGGATGAGACGGGGGCGTTGCGCGTGTCCAAGCCGCTGCCGGGTGGCGTTTGGGCGCGCCAGAACGCGCCTGTGGTTTATGAACACGCGGCCAGCACATACGTGCTGTCGCCGGACTATTTGCGCAAAGCCAGCACCATTTATGAGGGGCGCGTGATCCCCTATGTGATGCCGTCTGAGCGGTGCATGGATGTGGACGACCCGCTTGATTGGAAGATCGTAGAATTTTTAATGAAGGACGCTCAAAATGGCGCAAGTTGAAGGCCAATTGGCTGGACGAACAGTATTTATCACGGGCTCGGGCGGCGTTTTGGGCAGCACCTATGTGCGTCGCATGTTGGAACAAGGCGCAAAGGTCGTGGCGACTGATTTGCCGGGCCATCGGTTTGACGGGCTTCAGGAAACCCATGGCGACAATCCGGACTTTGCGATCTATCCGCTGGATGTGGGTTCCGAAGAGCAGATTGTTGAGATTTTCAAAACCGTTGAAGGCGACGGATGGAAGCCGGATGTTGTACTGAACAATGCTGCCATTACTGGTGAGATGTTGATGGGCGCGGGCGGGAGCTTCCCTGACTTCGCCGACACCACGTTGGATGACTGGGAAAAGACCATGCGCACCAATTTGACGGGTGCGTTTTTGGTCGCGCGTCAGATGGACCGCGACATTGTTGGGAAACGTCCGACAACGCTGATAAACGTGGCGTCGATGTATGCGCTGAACGGCGCGCACCACCCGATTTATGATGGCATGCCGTTTAAGAATTTCTCCGCTTATGGGGTGACCAAGGCGGGTATCCACGGGTTGACCGTTTGGCTGGCCGGTTATTGGGCCAAACGCCAAGCGACTGTGAACACCATCGCGCCGGGTGCTGTGTTCAACGGCCATTCGGATGAATTCCAAAAGCGCGTGGGTGAGCTGATCATGGCGGGTCGCATGTGCGAACCCGATGAGATCGCAGATGCGATGCTGTTCTTGGCGTCCAAGCAATCGGGCTACATGACGGGACAGATGATCAACGTCGATGGCGGTTTTTCCGCGTGGTGATTTTGGTTATCGGGGCGGGGTCCATCGGGCGCCGCCACGCGGACAATTTAAAAGCGCTTGGTGAAACGGCTGAACTGATCCCGTGGCGGTCCTATGATCGCGCTGTGTTGGAAAAACGAGATGATGTGAGGGGCGTGGTGATTGCCACGGCCACACAAGTGCGCCTTGAGCTGGTGGCGTTATGTGCCGCCAAAGGCTGGCCGTTTTACATTGAAAAGCCACTGCATTGGACGGCTGCGGGCGTGGCGGAAATCTATGACGTCGCTGGGGATTTAGCCAAGAAATCCATGCTTGGGTTCATGGCGCGGTATCATCCGGTTGTTCAGGCGCTTGCGGTGGATGATTTGTCCGATGTTTACGGTTTCTCGTTTGAGATCGGCCATGATGTGCGCCAGTGGCGGCAGAATTGGTCGTTCCCAGAAAGCTATGCCGCGAAATCTGAGGGCGGCGGGGTTTTGTTGGACCTGTGCCATGAGTTGGATTTGGCGAAGGCGTTGTTTCCCGATTTGGCGGTGCAGTCTGTTGCGTCTGTTGGGCATGCGGATTTTGATGGTGTCGATTTCGCCAGCCGGATTGCGTTGACAGATAGTGCCGGGCGTACAGGCACTGTTGCCATGGATTATCTGTCGCCCGTTAGCCTGCGTCGGTCCGAATTGTCAGGAACACGGAACTTGCGAAATCTCGATATGCTGGCGGCCGAGATCACACGTGACCATGGGGCTGGTCCAAAAGTTGAGAATTTTACGTTTGATCGCAACGATATGTTTCGCGCGATTACACGCGATTGGCTGGCGTTGATTGAAGACGAGACTGCAGTGCTGACGCCGCTTGCGCCGCGCCTATCAGATATGCGGGCGTCGAGTGATCTGATCGCGGATGCGTGGGGGAAACGTGTGTTTTCCGGCGTGGCCGAGATGGAATTCTAAACTTTCAGCAACGCAACTAGATCATCGGTGATGCGGGTAAGCCCTTGTGCAGCAGTGCTGCGGACGTGGCTGGCGCGGGCTGTCATTTGGGGGAGCGTTTCATCTACCAATGCCGAGACGATATCGTCAGAAGTTCTGACCAAGCGCGCTGCGTTTTCTGCCTCGAGCATCGCGTAATCCGTTGTGAAGTTTAGCGTGCGAGGGCCATGCAGAACAGCGCAATTTAGGGCCACGGCCTCCCATGGGTTATGACCTTCGGTGTTGTCAAACGTGCCGCCGATAAGTGCGAATGACGCGGCGCGATACCATGTGCCCAGTTCACCAAAACTGTCTGCTATGAACACATCTCTGGCGGGATCAGGTCGTTGGTTCGCGCTGCGTTTTGTTAGCGTCAGTCCGCGCTCTTTGCAGGTTCTTTCAATGGCTTGTGCGTCGTTAAGAATGCGTGGAGCGATGATCAGAAACGAAGCAAACCCATGCTTTTCACGTGCTTGTTTCTGCGCGTCTAGCGCGAGTTCAATGTCAATTGGATGCGCAGACGCGACGACCCAAACGGGGCTGAAGTCCGCGTTGAAATTGGCCAATAGGTCCGCGTCGGAAGCCAATGCAGCAGCGGCGGCTTTCAGAGAGCCGGTGACGTGAACGTCTGTGTCATCGCCCATCAATTCTCGCAGCGCCGTTGCGGTGCGTTCTTCCTGCGCGTGACGGGTGTCGAGTAAGCGATAAAGCTCGCCGTATGCAGTGCCTAAACGCGCTTTGGCTTTGGCGGATTTTTCGGTGATCCGCGCGGCGACAAAAGCCTGCGCAATGCCACGGCGCGCACAAGTGACGGCAAGACGCGGCCAGACTTCTTGGTCGGACCAAACGGCGAGGTCGGGTTTCCAGTGGTCCAAGAACCGCGCAACAGGGCCAGGCAGATCGAGCGGCAGGTATTGATGCTGGGTGCGCGGGGGCAGGTTTTTGGCGAAGACCTCACCCGATGAACGCGCCGAGGAGGTCACCAGAAAATTCAAATCTGGGCGCTTTGCCGACATGGCGATGATCAATCCACGCAGGGCCATAACCTCGCCAACGCCAACGCCGTGCATCCAAATGAGGGGGCCGTCTGGCCGCATCTCGGATGTTTCGCCCAGCTTTTCGCGCCAACGTGCAGGGTCTTCTTTACCTTTGGCGAGACGTCGTTTCAAAAGCGGTTGGGCCAGAGGCGACAGCGCGGCACCCACGCCAAGCACCAGTTTTAGCATGGGGCCAATTTTGGGTTTACTGGTCATGGAACCGTTTTTGTAAATCACCGGTCCAGAACGTTTTGTCGCTGACAATTTCGGCAAACCGTGCGGCCGCGTCGCCTTGGCCGAACGCATCATGGCGTGCGTAGCGTTTGCCCCATTCATCATGCAGGAAAGCAGCAATGCCATCGGCGTCAGAGGCGGCTTTAGCGTGCAAAGACGGGGCTTGGGCGCGGTTGGTTTGGCGGGTGCCGACATCCAATGACGGCGTGCCAAGGAACGGTGCTTCGCGCACGCCCGCACTGGAATTGCCGATCATACAGGAGGCGTTTTTCATCAGCTCGGAAAAATGAGCGAAGCGCATGGAGGGCAGGATGCGAAAGCGGTCTTTGGGCAGTGTTTCCATCGCGGCGAAAATATCGTCCGAACCCGGGTCATTGTTGGGGGCGATGACGACGAAGGATTTTCCTGAAGCGTTGAGCGCGCCAAACAGGTCACGGGCCTGCTGTCCCATCGTGTCGGCCTCGGATGTGACAGGGTGGAAGACGACGATACCGTAGTCATCGCCGGGCAGGTCGTAGTGGGCGCGCACATCTTGGATCGACACACCGGACGCGCCGGAATGAAAGTCGAGCTCCGGCGAACCAATGACATGGATTTCGTCCGCAGGTTCACCCATCGCCATGACGCGGCGCTTGGCATCCTCGGAACTAACGAAGTGGTGGCTGGCGAGTTTGGAATTGCAGTGACGGAAGATTTCATCAATCGTCCCAGAGACTTCACCGCCTTCAATGTGGGCCGAGCGGATATAATTGGTCGCGGCAACCAAGGCGCAAGCAAGGGCCTCAATCCGGTCGCCGTGCACGACAACCAAGTCGGGCTTATGTTCGGCGACGAAATCGGAAAACCCCATGACGGTCTTTGCCAGAACGTGATCTTGTGGGTCGCCGGGACGTTGGTTGAGGTACTCATGAACACCCACACCCTGCGTGCGCGCGACCTCCTTTTTGGTCAGCCCGTAGCGGTCAAGCATGTGCATGCCCGTGACCCAAAACCCGACATCATGCCCCGCATCACGCGCAGCAATGGCAAGCGGTTCCATTTTCCCGAAATCCGCGCGGGTGCCTGTAACGAAGAGGATGGATTTGCTCATTTGTTAGGCTTTGCGTTGAAACGCGATTACAGGGTTATGGGTGCATTGCACGATCGTCGTTTCGAACTCAGTTGCCACGAGTCTTGCCACGATCTGCCAAATATCAAGCGTCGCCGGGTTGACGTCTTCAACGATCATCCAGCCCCCCTTTGAAAGAAGCTCAAGCCCGAACCGAACTGAGTTTACATTGGCAAGCGGTGAGTGGAGGCCATCGTCAATGATTAGGTCAAAGCCAGTCGGCAGCTGGCCTTTCAGCTTTGCCAATGTCTCAGGTTTGGTTTGATCTACGAAAAAGGTTTTGATCCGTTCTTCAGAGAAAAGGATGCGCTTGTCGAAGTCTGCGCCAAAGATATCAGCGTTCGGCAAAAAGTCACGAAATGCACGGACAGATGCGCCCGGCTTTCCGTGCTTTGTCATGTTTGAAGATACATCAGGGTTGTTCGTACCCAAACCAATTTCAAGAACGGATTTTATGCTTTCACGATCAGAAAGAATACAAGCGAGCAACAAGTGGTAGTTATGTTTGTTGGCTTTGTCGGAACCGTAGTCGTCCAAAAGTGTTTTAAGCTCGTCACAAGCGCCATTGCTTTTCTCTCGGTAGGATTCAGCCTCGATTATTGGCAAGTCTTGGGTCCCGTAGTGGCCCGCCAATTCACTGACTCTGGTAAATAGCGTATTGGCACTTTCGAGGGCATGATCCGTTTTTTCCCGATTGGGGCCACGGTTGAACGGGGAGTACATGTCGAGATCGAAAAAGCTAATCCGCCGCCCACCGGCAATCGATTTGAGCGTATTCTTGAGAGATCGTTTTTTGGTCATGTTTGCGCCTAACTAAAGAATAGAATTCGAGCTTCGCTATGTATAACGT
>CALBVZ010000030.1 GCA_937969445.1 uncultured Octadecabacter sp.
GAAGGACTACGACACCAAGCTGAACATGATCAACGATATGCGCCAGCCGATCACGGTGGAAATGGTCATTCAGGAAATCAACCGTTACGCGGATTCCGAGTTCCGCTATGCCGATAAATCCGACGAGGTCGCGATTGAAAACATGGTGCGGGATTATGAGCGGTCCGAGGTAGCTAAGAAACGCTATTTGGAGAGCAAAGGTTGACTGACGCCTACTTCAACGGTCTCGTCCTCCCTGCGATGTGCCTTGCGGCACTCGGCTGGGCCGTGCCGCGCGTATTGGCGCTGTGGTGGCCTGAGGGGGTGAAGTGGCTGATGGGGTTAGCGCTGGTTTCGACACTGGTGATGGCGGTTTGCGGCGCGGGATTCTTTGCGTTTTTGTATTCCGCGCAGGGTGTGAATTTGGATGACCTATACGCAACGGGCGGGCTTTCGGTGCCGATCCATTTCGCCAAGCTGAGTTTGATCTCGGCGCTGTTGTGGGGGCCGTTGATGGTGCTTTCGTTGGCCGGCGTGCCGAAGAATTGGGTTAGGGAGGTTTGGTGATGGGGAAAGTTGACTTCAAAGATGCATTGGTCGGTGGGCTGGTTCTCGCGGTTGCCGTTCTGTTTGCTGCTCTCGATTCCCCGAATGCCATTGGTCTGGCTGCGTTTTGGAATAAATTTGGAAGTCTGTTTGTTTCTTTGGCAGCATTTTTGTTTGCGTACTGGTTAGCACTCAGCGCGACCAAAACGGCGATGGACATACAAAGAAGAACAAAACTGGCGGAATTCCGGCAGTCTTGGATTAATGAGTTTAGAAAAGATGTTGCTGAATTGATTTCACTTTCTGATCCAATCGAGGAGACTGCTGAACGAACACGTAAAAGGAATCTTGTTGTTGCAAAAATCCGTTTGCGACTTAACCCCAAAGGCTCTTTGGAAGATGAGATAAGAAAAACAGTCGCAAACATTGCCCTGAGTGAGAGTGGTGACGACTTTATTGCATCAGCAAATGACTTGACTGAATTGGTAAACGCTTATCTCAAAACTGAGTGGGACGTTATTAAGATGGAGCTGGCTGGAAACAAATGAAACGTCTCATCTCCCGCGGTCTAATGTTCGGCAATCTGATCCCTGTGGTCAGCCCTGTTCTGGTCGAACGCTATAACCGTGCGCTGAAACGGCTGACCGGAAAGCAGACGGCGTTGACGGATTTTCACATCGATATTTCCGGGTATTCCCCTGAGATTGGCGATGAGTTGAGGGATGATTTGTACCTCAACCATGCGGGGGTGAACCGGCAGTTTATTTTGCTGACGACGGAGCAGAAGACGGCGCCGTTGTTGAATGCCAAGTTTTCGACCAGCCGTGGGATCTTGCGCCAGTTTATTGAAGCCAATGAGGCGCAACTGTTTGCCCTGACCGCGCGGGATGCTGTGGCGGGGGAGTTGGTGAATTCTGTCTATGCGCTGGAAACGCCTAAGCGGTTGTTTGACGTGCGCCATGTGACGATTGAGGCGGACACGACGGATGGAGCAGTGGCAAGTGCCGAAAAGCTCGGCGGGATGATTGACCGTTTTATGCGCGAGGATGATGCGTGGTCTGACGATGTACTGATCGGTAATATGATCGGGCTGGCCAAGGAAACGGGCGACATCACGCGCAACCCGTTGAAGCTGAACACGATGACGTTTGATCAGGACAATTTCTGGACGGCGCATTTTGGCGGGGTCTATGTGTTCCGCAAAGTTGCGGAGCCTGCGGCGATTGTGATGGACGGCAAGGCGGATCTTGGGAAGCTGCCGATTGAAACAGTTGTTCAGGGCGGTGAGCGGTCTGCGATTGCGCAGTTCTTGAAGGTCAATGATTTGGCCGAGCCGATTGTCGAAGCACGCGGTATCGATAGTGCCGCGATCCTAAGGCAGAAAATGGATTTCATGGTTGCCGATGTGGCCGCGGGATTGGGTGAGGACCTAAGCGGGGCGACGCGGCGCGATTTGCGTAATATGGGGCGGCGGTACCACGACAAGCTGCCAGCGGCATGGCAGGGCCTTGCTGATTTGGTCCGCTGGGCGGAAGACGGCGGGCCGTGGCCGCGCATTGATAGCGAGCATCCAGCGTATTTCTATACTCTACGTGCCAAGGATCATGCAGATGCTGATTTGGTGAACATGTTGCTGGCCGAGTTGTCGCCAATGGATGTGCGCCAACTGTTCATTTGCCACAAAGAAGCATTCTACCGTGCCTATATGGGCTGGCCGGATGAAAAGAAGGCTTATGTGGCGGATTTCTTGTCAACGGAGTATCAGGTGGATAAGGCCGGAACGCGGGATGCGTTGTTTGGGCACGAAGCGGCCATGGATGAGCCTGCGCCAAAGAAGGATGACCTGATCGATCGGGTCGGTCCTTGGGGCGCGGTGAAGAGGAGATGAGATGCAATTTGTAAGACTGGTCGTATTCGGCTTTCTGATCCTATCGGTGCTGTATCTGTGTATCACGCTGTATTCACGTTCGATCCGGCGCGAAAAGTTGGAAGACGAGTGGGATGCGAACCCGCCCGAGGGCGCAACGCCAGACATGCGTGCGATCTTTGTCAAAGAAGGCATGACCAAGTATGAGAGCGGTCTTCGCAAGAAGCTGATCCTGCTGGTCTACGTCATTCCGCCAATTGTCGTTGGCACCATCATTTATTTCATCAACTGAAAGCAATAATCATGCGCAACGCTCGTCGTATTCTTCGGATTGCCCTGTTCTTGATCATCGGATTGTGGCTGCACTATGTGATGCCGCATCGCGACGTCGCACGGGTGACCTCCACCGAGATTATCCGCACAGATTTCTCTAACTTTAACCGCATGTTCTATGCGCAGGCTGACAGTGGTACTGTCGAAAATCCGACGCGGGATTTGCGGCTGATTAACACCGAGCGCAAGGCGACATACTTTTTCGGACTGATCCGTGGCGGCAATGAAACGATGGTGTATCGAAATGAAGATACAGGTTGGATTTACCCGCCATATTTCAAGTTCGATAGCTCTGACTTGCAGGCGGAATCTGCGGCGTTTATTTCAACGTCAGAACCACAGCAGTGGGTCGTGATTACGCATTACGGCTGGCGCGTGCGCTGGGCGTCCATTTATCCGAATGCCGTGTCCATTCGCCCAGTTGAGAGCGAAGATTTCCGCCCGTTCCCTTGGGTGAACTTGGTGATATTTGCGCTATTGATTGCCGGATTCCTGTTCCTGCGTGCCATGTGGCGGCAGTTTAGAGAGCGCACGGTTGACCCGTTGGCGGATAGGGTCGGCGATCAGTATGACCACGTGAGTGCGGATCTGTCTGAGCGTAAGGGACGCGTTTCCCGTTGGCTTGGGACGTGGCGCAAGAAGTAAGCGTTTTGCGCGTGCCGCGGGCGCGAGAGGGGGCGCTGCCCCCGTCCTGACGGACTCCCCCGGGGTATTTGAGAAACAAAAGCAATAGGGTATTGTATTTGTTTGTGTTTACTCGCCGTAGGGGATCCAGATTGTTTTGACTTCGGTGGATTGGGCGCGCCATGTGGCTGATGGCCATGCGCGTGTTGTTCCGTTGTTCACCCATGTGCGTTTCAGGTTTCCAGCGGATTTCGCTTCGATGACTTTTGAAACGTCAGACGTTGAGAACGACCAAACGGCATCGATGTTGGAGTGAGCTGCCATATGTGGTGCGAGTTCCGCGTGATCGCCTGTAAGGATGTTCGCGACACCGGCCGGAACATCCGAAGTTTCTAGCACTTGGTAGAAGTCGGTTGCCGCGAGTGGGAAGGCTTGGGATGCGATGGCCGTAACGCGGTTGCCCATTGCCAGCGCTGGCGCGAGCGGTTCGATCAAGCCCATAAGGGGGCGGGTGTCATCTGTTAGGATCGCGATGTTGCCCACAGGTTCGTTCATCGCCAAGGCGACGCCACGGATAGGCACACCTTTGGCAGCGCCATCGTGTTTGTCGGCCCAAGCGGCCCATGTGAACAGATGCTGGATTGCGTCGTCGACTTCTTTGGTGCCAGATTTTCCGCCGGTAAGTTGATTGATACGAGTCGCGAATTCGTCCGCACGGGCGGAAAGGTTTTCGCCAATGTAGTATAGGATTTGCGCACGCAAATGGCCTGTGGATTTGGACCAACCTTTGGCGGTGGCATTGGCTTCAACCGCGTTACGTAGGTCTTTGCGGTTTGCAAGGCTCGCGTGGCCAAGCAGTTTGCCGGATTTGTTAAACACAGGCTCAGAATAGCCGCCGTCTGGACGCGCTTGTTTGCCGCCGATGTAAAGCTTTGCGGTACGATCCAATGGGTCGGCGGGTGTGCCATCCGTGGTGGTGAAGGCCGTCGGTGCCGTAACTTTCGTGGTCTTGCCTTTGGGCTTGGTGTAGCCTTGCAAGCCCTCCCAGCCACCTTCGCGTCCGAAACCGGATTCGCGTACGCCGCCAAAACCGGCAGCCGCGTCCATGAGGTTCGTGGCATTTACCCAGACGATCCCGCTGACCAACTTGGGCGCGATATCCAGCGCGAGGTTTACGTTTTCCGTCCAAACAGAAGCGGCCAAACCGTAGCGCGTGTTGTTGGCGATTTCCACGGCCTCGGATGGGGTGCGGAAGGTGCAAGCGACCAGAACGGGGCCGAAGATTTCCTCCTGCATCAGCGTGTCGGCGGGCGACATGCCTGTGATGAGGGTGGGCGGGTAGAAGCAGCCCTCAGGGGCCGCGCATTGGTACATCTCACCGGATGTGTTCGCGGCCACAATGGCTTTGATCTGTTCAAGTTGCACGACATCAGCGATTGCGCCCATGTCCATGCATTTGTCCATTGGGTCACCGATGCGCAATCCATCCATGCGGGCGCGCAGTTTGGCGTAGAAACGATCCGCGATGCCTTCTTGTACCAAAAGGCGTGATCCGGCGCAGCAGACTTGGCCTTGGTTGAACCAAATTGCATCGACCAAACCTTCGACCGCACTGTCGATGTCAGCGTCGTCAAACACGATGTAGGGGGACTTGCCGCCCAGTTCCAAAGAAAGCGCTTTTCCCGAACCCGCAGTTTGTTCGCGGATGATGCGACCGACGGCGGTGGACCCTGTGAATGCGATTTTGTCGACGTCAGCATTGACCAACGCGGCACCTGTTTCGCCGTCACCAGTGACAATGTTGATAACGCCAGGCGGAACACCTGCGGCTGTACAGATTTCACAGAACACCATTGCGGACAGGGATGTGTATTCGGCAGGCTTAAGAACAACAGTGTTACCCATCGCCAGCGCAGGCGCGATCTTCCATGCGAGCATCAGCAGCGGGAAGTTCCACGGGATGATTTGCCCACAAACGCCAAGGGCTTCGGCGTTTGGCATTTCTTCATCCATCAGTTGGGCAAAGCCCGCGTGGTGGTAGAAATGGCGGATCGCGAGTGGGACGTCGATGTCGCGGCTTTCGCGGATCGGTTTACCGTTGTCGAGGGTTTCCATCACGGCCAGTAGACGGGAATTCTTTTGCATGAGGCGGGCGATTGCATAAAGAACCCGCGCACGCGCTGCGCCGTCTTTCGCCCATTTGGGCTGGGCTTTGCGTGCGGCTGCGACGGCCTTGGCAACTTCATCAGCAGTGCCTTTGGTCACACCCGCGAGCTTTTCGCCTGTCGCAGGGTTGGTGGAAGCAAAGTCTTCGCGCAGCGGTCCCCATTGCCCGTTGATGTAGTGACCCGCAATGCCGCCACGATCCGCTAACCACTCGAGCGCTTCGGATGCGCTTTCAGGGGCAGGGCCGTAGTCCATGGATTCGAAGATGTCTTTTACTGTCATGACGCGCGATGCCTCCGTGAAATTGTTTCAAAATTTTGCATTGCGCAGTTATCCAATCGCGTGACGCCAGCCAGCGGAATAGCCGCCTGTGACGTGGTGTTCGAGTTGTCGTTCGATGTCGCCTAAAAGCGAAGACGCGCCAAAGCGGAAGAGGTCTGGTTGTAGCCAGCGGTCGCCAAGTTCGTCTTTGATCATCGCCAAATAGACCAATGCGTCTTTGGCTTTGCTGATCCCACCTGCGGGTTTGTAGCCGACTTTGATGCCTGTGCGGTCATGGTAGTCACGTATCGCGCGGACCATCGTGAGGGTCACAGGCAGGGTCGCATTGATGGGTTCTTTGCCTGTTGAGGTTTTGATGAAATCAGCACCAGCCATCATGCAAACCACCGACGCACGCGCAACGTTGCGCAACGAACCAAGCTCACCCGTTGCAAGGATCGCTTTGACATGGGCATTGCCACAGGCGGCACGCATTTCGGCCATTTCATCGTAAAGCGCCTGCCAGTTGCCTTGTAGGACATGGCGGCGGGTGATGACGATATCGATTTCTTCTGCGCCGTGGCTGACGCTTTCGCCGATCTCGGCGATACGCAGGTGAAACGGGGACAGGCCTGCGGGGAAACCAGTGGATACTGCGGCAACGGGAATGCCCGACCCCTGCAGCGCGTCGACTGCGGTTTTGACCATGTCATGATAGACACAGATCGCGCCGGTGGTCAGGCCTTCCATGTTGAGGGCCTTAAGGAGGTCTGCACGAACAGGTTGGCGGGCCTTGGCGCAAAGACGGCGAACGCGGCCTTCAGAATCGTCACCCGACAGTGTTGTAAGGTCCATCAGGCTGATTGCCTTGCACAGCCAAGCGGCTTGATAGTCCTTCTTCACG
>CALBVZ010000031.1 GCA_937969445.1 uncultured Octadecabacter sp.
CCTTGCTCACGGAACCATGCAACCAGATCCAGCTCAGCCTGATAGATTTCCTCGGAGGCGCGCAGTGCAGCAGCGTCAAGCACTTCACGCACGACAGCTTCGTCATCACCAAGGCGGCCAAGCGCATCATCAGATGCAATCACCAGCAGGGAGTTCAGGATGTGACCTGTCAGGTTGATGTTGGTCTGCACTTCGTAGAACCGCTTGAACTGGATGGTTGGCAGCGGGTTTTCCTGTGCATCAACAACACCCTGCTGCAACGCGAGATAGACTTCGGAGAAGGCCATCGGCGTTGGGTTTGCGCCAACAGCGTTCGGGAACATCAACATAACCGGAGAGTTCGGAACGCGGATTTTCAGGCCTTCCATATCCTCAGGTGTCAGGATCGGCTTGTTCGATGTCACGTGGCGCTGGCCGTAGTAAACAAGGCCAAGAACCTGGTTGCCGGTGGCGTCGTGATAGCCGTCAGACAGTTCTGCGAACAGGTCACTGCCACGATAGGACAGCCAATGATCCCAGCCGCGCATGATGAACGGATAGTCGGAAATCGCGATCGGGCCGTAGTAGCGCTCAACAAAGCTTGGGCCGGTATAGATGATGTCAACTGCGCCAAGGCCAAGGCCTTCGTTGATTTCAACTTCTTTACCCAAGCTGGATGCTGGGAAAATGTTGATTTCAACGCGGCCCTCGGTGCGTGTGGCAACTTCTTCGGCGGCCCATTCGGCGACCTGATGGTAGGCTGAGCCGGTCTCATAAACGTGAGCCCACTTCAGTGTCTCTTGTGCAAATGCAGCCGTTGAACCGGCCAGCGCAAAGCAGCCCGCAGCCACAATCGAGGTAAAGTTTCGAATCGTCATAGTTCTCTCCCTTAATGCCCAAAAGTGGGCGGTATAGCCGTAACCGTCTCTCTGTCTCCTCCAAGAGAGTTGACGGTAACTAGTATATCTAATATACAAGTTAATGCCGAAAGCAAGCCATTTGCCGAACCGCTGTGGCTAGCCTAAACCAGACAGCTGAAACGAATGACCAAAACAATGGATAGACATCAGTTGCCGAATTCAAGAAAACGCGCGAAAAACGCCGCGCCGACCAGTCAGGCGCGCTTTCGGTCCGGGGCCGCGCCCACGCTTGCAGAGAGCGAGTATGAAAAGCTGCGCGATCGTATCATATCGATGGAGCTGCTTCCCGGCGTTGCCATTTCTGAGACCGAATTGGCAGCGCAATCTGGTGTCAGTCGCACGCCCGTCCGTGAAGCCGTCTTGAGGCTGGCACGCGAAGATCTGGTCGAGGTTGCACCTAAGTCCGGAACTTTCGTGGCACGCATACCGGTTTCCGTTTTGCCAGAAGCACTTATCGCGCGTCGTGCGCTGGAAGGTGTGACAGCAGGCGCAGCGGCGCAATATGCCTCTCGCAGTCAGGTTCTTGAATTGTACGCGCTTCTTGAAAGGCAGAAAGAATTTGCAGACCAAGGCAACTTTGACGGTTTTCACGTATCCGATGAAGCGTTTCACCAAAAGATTGCCGAGATTGGCCGTTTGCCCGGTCTTTGGATCATGGTTCAGCAAGTCAAGATTCAGATCGATCGCTTCCGCCGCCTAACCCTGCCAGAACCTGGCCGCATGTCTATGGCGCTGGCAGAACACATTGACGTTGTATCCGCCATCGAAAGCAAAGAACCGGAAAGCGCGCGCCAAAACATGGAAATCCACCTGAATGGCCTGCAGCTGCATATTAAGAATGTCGTTGATGCCCATCCGGATTTCTTCATCCACGACGCAGACTTGAACGATCTGGTCAACGTCTAGACCCCCAATGCCCTAACGAGCACGTCCAGCTAACATCGGGAGTCACAATGACCATAGATATTCGCCAAGTCTGCAGCCCTGCAGAAACTAAAACATTCGATACGCAGAAACTGCGCGAAAATTACCTGACCGAGGACGTTTTCCGTGAGGGCGAAGTGACGATGACCAATAGCCACCTGGACCGCACAATCGTGGGCGGTGCTGTCGCCGGATTGGTCCATTCACAGCGGTGTGGGCACCGGGCGGTATAGCTTTATCTGGTCGATGGCTGGAGACAATCAGGACTTCACAGTTATGGATTTTGTGCAAGTGGCGGACGTGCGCTGACAGCAAATCGGGGACTTCAAAAAATGCATTATTGTGCCCCAGCGAGAAATTGGACGACCTTTTGGGATAGGCTTCCAGTGCCACGCCATTTTCGTGTTTGGGTTAGATCCTGGCCAATTGGACGGTTCCCTCCCTTTTTTTGGGGGGGGTAGAAAGCGATCGGGTTCACCATGCAAACGATTTGCTTCGCAGACTCTGGCGATCTCGAGGCGTTTCCGCCCTTCGCCGCTCACCTGCGCAAAACACCTTCGGCTCGACAAGAAAAATGGCGATTACCAGCTTTGCTTTGGTTACGCGTGACTTAGTGCTCTGCCAGTAGTTCACCCCGCTTCTGCTTTTGGATTGCGCGTTTCGACGTGATGGACGCCACCAAGACCCCAATCGTTACCAAGCCAATGATGATCGTCGACAGGGCGTTAATCTCGGGGCTAACGCCAAGGCGCACTGACGAATAGATTTTGATCGGTAGCGTCGTGGCAGACGGACCAGCAGTGAATGATGCAATCACAAGGTCATCGAGTGACAATGTGAAAGCCAAGAGCCAACCGGACGCGACAGCAGGCGCAATGATGGGAAGCGTGACGGACCTAAACGCGTCCCAAGGCGAGCAGCCCAAATCAAGTGCAGCTTCTTCTAAGCTTTCATCAAATGTTGCCATCCGTGATGAGACAACAACGGACACGTAACACATTGAGAAAGTCGCATGCGCAAGCACGATTGTTGAAACGCCCCGGTCCATACCAACTGCGATGAACAACAGCAAAAGCGACAAACCTGTAATGACTTCAGGCATCACGAGTGGTGCGTAGATCATTCCCGAAAATAGTGTCCGCCCTCGAAAGCGACCAGCACGTACAAGAACAAAGGCCGCCATCGTCCCTAAGACCGTCGCAATCGTAGACGAAATGAAACCCACTTTGAGGGTGACCCAAGCCGCGTCTAGGAAGGCTCTGTTTTGCATCAGCTCGCCGTACCATTTGGTCGAGAAGCCACCCCAAACTGATACGAGTTTCGATTCATTGAAGCTGAAGATGACCAAGACGATCATAGGGATATACAAAAATGCAAAACCGACCGTCAGTGAGACAACGTTGAACCAGGATGGTTTTTTCATTTGTTCTGCTCTCGTTGCATTTGCTCATTTCGTTGGAGCAAAACTATTGGGATGATCAGAACCAGAAGCAAGATGACTGCCACCGCCGAGGCCAATGGCCAGTCACGGTTTGAGAAAAACTCTTCCCATAAGACCTTACCAATCATCAAGGTTCTTGAGCCGCCCAAGAGGGATGGGATCACGAACTCGCCCAAGGCTGGAATGAACACTAGGAAACACCCAGCAATAACACCTGGTTTGGACAAATGTACCGTGACAGACCAAAACGCGCTGATACGTGTGCAGCCCAAATCTTGGGCGGCTTCCAGCAGTGAACTGTCGAGCTTTTCGAGCGTTGCGTAGATGGGCAGAACCATGAAGGGGAGGTATGTATAAACGATACCAATATAGACAGCGAGATTGGTATTCATGATGACCAGTGGATCGGAAATGGCACCTATCCACATCAGGAACTGGTTCAAAAAGCCGTCATTGGAAATGATGCCAATTAGGGCATAGATGCGGATCAGGAAGCTTGTCCAAAATGGCAAAATAATCAGCATCAGAAGGCTTGGCCGCCATTCTTGAGGTGCATTCGCAATCCCGTAAGCGAACGGAAAGCCAATAAGCAGCGTAAAGAAAGTCGCGAGAGCGGCGATCTTGAGGCTCGACCAATATGCTTTAATGTAAAGTGCATCTTCAGTCAGGAAAACGAAGTTTTCAAAGTCGAGGGCGGACCAAAATTCCTTTATCCCAGACCAGCCTTCGCCCACTTCCAAAGTTGGCGTATAGGGCGGAATTGAATTCGCGTAATCAGACAGGGAAATCTTGAGGACGATCAGGAACGGAACCAAGAATAAGGCCAGAAGCCAAGTATATGGAACACTAATGAGGAGGCGACGCGCAAGACTCATGATGCCCCCCTATGAAGCCAGAACAATACCAGCGGTATCTGTCCATGATAGCCAAACAGTGTCGCCCCAAGTAATCGAACGGCGAGAAATTCGGCGATTGTTAGCGATTTGTGATTTGATCAAAGCGCCGCTTTCAAGGCGCACATAGTATGTCGACATATTGCCGAGGTACGCGATGTCTTCAACAATACCGCTGACGCGGTTGTGGCGGTCCATTGGTTCTTCGGTAAAGATGGCGACCTTTTCCGGACGGACAGCAAACGCGCCTGAGGTTGATATACTTAGGTTTTCGCCCGCCATGCCACGAATTGCGGGCTTACCTTCACCCCAAGACAGTTCAGCAGTATCTTCCGCCAGTTGGGTGACCTGTCCTTCGATGATATTCACGTCACCGATAAAGTCAGCGACGTAAACGGAACTAGGCGCTTCATAAATGCGGTCCGGCGTGTCGACCTGTTTCAGCTTGCCGTGGTCCATTACGGCAATGCGGCTGGCAACGGTCATCGCTTCTTCTTGGTCGTGCGTCACGATGACAAATGTAGTTCCGGTCTTTTCCTGGATGTCCATCAACTCAAACTGCGTTTCTTGGCGCAGTTTTTTGTCGAGCGCACCGAGCGGTTCGTCGAGCAAGAGCAACTTGGGCGCTTTGGCCAAAGCACGTGCGAGCGCCACGCGTTGGCGCTGACCGCCTGACATCTGGTGCGGCTTTCGGCTTGCGAATTTTTGAAGCTGAACGAGGCGAAGCATTTCTTCGACGCGGCCATCAATTTCAGACTTAGGCATATCGGATCGTTTCAACCCAAATGCTAGGTTTTGTGCAACGGTTAGGTGGGGAAACAATGCGTAAGATTGAAACATCATGTTTACGGCGCGCTTGTTAGGCGGAATGCCGTTCATGTCAGTGCCATCAATCGTGATACGTCCATCGGTAACAGTTTCAAACCCGCCGAGCATTCGCATCAATGTTGTTTTACCGCAGCCTGACGGGCCGAGTAGGGCAAAGAATTCTTGCGGATAAATTTTCAGGTCAATGTCATCTATCGCAGTGAATGTACCGAAGCGCTTGGTCACATTTGAAAACTCGATGAGGGGTGTGGCGGTCTCATCTTCCCAAGGGGCAAAGGGTGCATCAGCGTTCATTGGAAGTATCCTGTTGGAGGCGCATGGAGGCAACACCCCCATGCGTTGGTTCTTATCGGCACTAATTCCGAAACGGTTAGGTTCCCGACTTAATCCGCGTCCACATTCGCGTAACGACCCGCTGAACGCGTGGTTCATACGGTGTGGCCGTGTAGAGGTTTCCGAGCGTTGTTTCGTCAGGGTAGATCGCAGGATCACCGATTACGTCTTCAAGCAAGAATTCTTGCGAAGCGAGGTTACCGTTCGCGTAGTAGACGTAGTTAGATGCTGCAGCCATATTTTCGGCGTCCATGATAAAATTCAGGAACTTGTGTGCTGCTTCAGGGTTCGGCGCATCAGCTGGAATAGCCATTTGGTCGAACCACATTAAAGCACCTTCAGAAGGAGCGTTGTATGCGATTTCAACACCATTATCGGCTTCATACGCGCGATCACGTGCTTGAAGAACATCGCCAGACCAACCGAAAGCAACGCAGATGTCACCGTTCGCAAGGGCGTTGATGTATTCAGAGCTATTGTACTTGGCAACATAAGGCGCGACGGCAGTTAGGACCGGCTCTGCGAGTGCAAGAACATCGGGGTCTTGTGTGTCAGGTTCTTCGCCAAGATATGCCAGTGCTGCAGGGATGATCTCCGTCGG
The DNA here is from genome assembly GCA_937969445.1 of uncultured Octadecabacter sp. GTDB lineage: Bacteria > Pseudomonadota > Alphaproteobacteria > Rhodobacterales > Rhodobacteraceae > Octadecabacter. Next base: position 5,920 of record CALBVZ010000031.1, read on the forward strand.
AGCATCCAGAAAGTAGACACCGCATTCGGCTAGCTTTTCCATGTTGTCAGGGTTGAAAATCAAATCCAGCGAACCGATTGGTGCATCTTCGCCAAGAACTTCAGTGACGCGATTGACGTTCACACCAATGCCGGTTGTGCCCCACATGTAGTTGATCGAATAAGAGTTGTCTGGGTCGTACTGCGCCGTACGCGATTCAATAACATCCCAAAGGTTCGAGTGGTTCGGAAGCTGGTCCAGATCGAGCTGTTGGAACGCACCCGCTGTGATCTGACGCTGCAAGAAGTCGCCTGTCGGTACAACGAGGTCGTACCCGGAACTGCCAGCGAGCATTTTGGTTTCAAGTACTTCGTTGCTATCAAAAACGTCGTAAATGATTTCAATGCCGGTTTCTTCTTCGAATTGCTCCAGAAGGTCTTCGTCGATGTAATCGGACCAATTGTAGATCCGTACTTCTTCTGCAGAGGCAGCTTGCGATAGCGCGCAAAGTGCGATCGTTGACAGTGTGGTTAACAGTTTCATTGGCTTCTCCTTATTGGCCGGAAAACTTTTGATCAAAAGTTTGACAAAAGCAAGTTTTTTTGCAAATCTTGATGAAAAGAGACGTATATTCGACACCCTTAAGTGGTCAAAATCGATGCAAATTGACAAGAAAATGCCAGAACATCAGGCAGTCTACGAAACATTACGCGATAGGATTCTGTTGGGTCAGTTTGCACCAGGGCAACCGATGACCATACAGGGTCTTGCGGAAATGCTCGGCGTCGGGATGACACCAGTTCGCGAAGCTATCCGTCGCTTAACATCAGAAAGTGCTTTGGAAACTTTAGGTAATCGTCGCGTAATAGTGCCATTCCTTACGCAAATCCAGCTCCAAGACATCTATTTTCTGCGATTGAAGATTGAACCTGAGCTCGCAAGAAGGGCAGCAAATAACGCTACAAAGCAGCAGGTGGAAAATCTCCGAGTAATTGACCGCGAAGTGAATGTCGCGATCGATGCTGGAGACGTCAGCGCATATCTAGAAAGTAACAAAGCGTTTCACTTCAATATCTATGCTATCGCCGACACTCCTATTCTGACACGTGTCGTGCAATCGCTTTGGCTACAGGTTGGCCCAAGTTTGCGTGTTGTCTGCGGGCGCTATGGAACAGCGCGCCTTCCAGACAAACATCCCGACATTTTACAGGCACTATTAGATGGCAGTGCTGACGCCGCAGAGGTCGCAATGCGGGAAGACATTGAACAGGGCATTATTCTCGTGGGTGAACCCCTTAAAGACCAATTTGATCAAAATGCAGGTGAAGACCGATGAGCCGCCGTGAAGCAAAATCTACGACACTCGAATGGGTGACTGAGCTGCCAAGCCATTTTCAGGATTATCTTGGAGCGCGCAGTATTGATGAAGTCGAAATTATCATTCCCGACATCGCCGGCACGTCCCGTGGTAAAGCCATGCCTGCTTATAAGTTCAAGCCGGACGAAGCATTCTTTCTCCCGATCTCCTTGTTCTACCAGACGATCTCTGGGGAATACGTAGATATGGAAATCGAGAACCAATGGCTTGAGAAAGATGTAATGCTTGTGCCCGATATGGAGACAGCCACAGCTATTCCATGGGGTGAAGATCCATCCGTGCAAATTATTTGTGACATGAAAACGCGTGAAGGTGAAAACCTAGGAATCGCGCCGCGAAATGTTCTTCGCCGAATTTTAGACATTTATGCAGAGGAAGGCCTGACGCCCATCGTTGCGCCTGAGTTGGAGTTTTACTTAACAAAGCCCAACGTTGATCCAAATGAACCGATCGAGGCACCTATTGGTCGCACGGGTCGAAAAGGGTCCAGTAGCCAAGTTTATTCCATGGCCGCCGTTGATGAATACGGGCCTGTCATCGACACGATTTACGACTTTGCAGAAGCGCAGGGCCTCAAAATAGATACTGTCATTCAAGAAGGCGGAGCAGGGCAGATCGAAATCAATCTGCTGCATGGTGATCCACTCGACTTGGCAGATCAAGTATTCATATTTAAGCGCACGATCCGCGAGGCTGCTCTGAAAAATGGGATTTATGCCACGTTTATGGCAAAGCCGATGCGGGACGAACCGGGAAGTGCGATGCACATCCACCAGTCCATTCTAAACACAAAGACGGGCAAGAACATTTTCTCTGACGAAGATGGCAACGCGACCGACGCATTCACTCATTTCATTGGCGGTTCCCAAAAGTACCTGATGCACGCAGTGCCATTGCTTGCGCCTTACGTGAACTCATACCGTCGGATCACGGTAGATGGTCAAAGCGCACCGGCCAATCTTGAGTGGGCGTCTGACAATCGGACAACGGGCCTGCGGGTGCCACATTCTGGGCCCGATGCCCGCCGTTTGGAAAACCGTGTTATTGGCATGGACTGCAACCCATATCTTGCGATCGCGACCTCTTTGGCCTGCGGATATCTCGGCATGAAAAACAAAACCATGCCGCGTGCGGAGGCCGTAAATGAGGTCTGGGAAACAGAGGATGCTTTGCCACCGGGCTTAAATGCCGCGTTGAGTCAATTTGAAGGTGCTACCGAACTTTGGGATGTCTTAGGGGTAGAATTCTGCCAACTGTTTTTAGACTTGAAGCGGGCTGAGAACGAAGAATACCAACGCGAGATTTCGCCATGGGAGCGGCAACACCTGTTGTTGAACGTATAATGAACCTCCTGTCCGTGAATGACAGAGCGGGGGCATACCCGCCTTCGTTTTACGCAAGCAACATTAAGCCCATCTCAGACGCTGACGCGATCCAAGGCGATTCAAGCTGCGATGTTTGCGTGATCGGTGGCGGATTTACGGGCCTTTCGACAGCGCTGCATTTGGCCCTAAAGGGCTATTCTGTAACCTTGCTTGAGGCGCAGCGCATTGGGTTCGGTGCATCTGGCCGAAATGGTGGTCAAGTCGGGCAAGGTCAACGCGTCGATCAAGACGACCTAGAAGATATGTTCGGCGAAAACCGCGCACGTGAACTTTGGGAAATCGGTATGCAAGCCGTGGAATGCGTACGTGATTTGTCCAAATCCGAATTGGTAGACGCTGACTTCCATCCAGGCATCGTGCACGCCGATCATCGTGCGCGCTATGTTCCCCATTCCCGTGATTACGTTGAAAAGATGAACACAAAGTACGGGTACGAACACATCTCATTCCTGGACAAGGAAGAGATGCAGGTGCTTGTCCAATCGAAAGCCTATCACGGCGGAAGTTTTGACACCCGCTCGGGCCATATTGATCCGTTGCAATTTGCACTAGGTCTAGCGCGAATTGCGCAGAAAACTGGTGTAAAACTTCATGAAGGTAGCCATGTCAGATCGATACAGAATGGAACGACGGCTGTCGTCAAAACGGATACTGCGCGGGTTTCTGCGAAGTATGTTGTCATGGCCTGTAATGGTTACATTGGTGATTTGGACAGGGATGTGTCGCGCCGTGTCATGCCGATCAACAACTATATCGTCGCAACTGAACCTTTGTCAGATGTGGATCGCGCCAAGGTTTTGACCAAGAATATCGCAGTGGCGGATACTAAGTTTGTGGTGAATTACTTCCGCTTTAGCGACGATAACCGTATGCTTTTTGGCGGTACTGAAAGCTATAGCTACAAGTTCCCCAAAGACATCGCGCGCAAGGTTCGCAAGCCAATGAGCGAGATCTTCCCACAACTCAAAGACGTAAAGATCGATTATGCGTGGGGCGGAACATTGGGCATCACCATGAACCGCTTGCCCCATTATGCACGGTATGGTGCGGGCAACGTTATAAGCATGTCAGGGTTTTCCGGTCAGGGTGTTGCGCTTGGCACGCTGTCTGGGCAGATCGCGGCCGACGCGATCGCAGGACAGGCGGAACGGTTCGACATCATGTCACAAATTCCATCTCCCAAGTTTCCGGGTGGTCCACTTATGCGCCAACCACTGCTGATCTTAGCGATGCTGTGGTTTTCGATGCGCGACAAACTTTGAGGGTCTTATGAGTAAAGTTATTTCAGTCAATACGACTGGCATACCTGAGGCTGGCACAATTGGACCCGGGAAATTGATCTCCGGTCAAAGCACGACAAAGCTTTGGCACGCGTTTTCGAATAGGTCTGATCAGTTTCATGTTGGCCATTGGAGCAGCGGCCCCTGCGAGCTGTCTGTGAGTTATACAGAAGACGAACTGTGTGTAATTGTTGAAGGCAGTGTGACATTGACCGGTGCTGACGGCACTGAAACACATCACGCCAAGGGTGATGCGTTTGTTATTCCGTCGGGGTTTTCTGGCGTTTGGAAATCCAATGAAGATGTCACCAAAATTTACGCAACATTTGAATAAAGTTACAATGAAATCTGAGATCGACACATCTCATGAAAGATAAGGCGGGCAACGTGGTTTCTAAAGATACGCAAAACTGGCTGGCGAAGCACCCTGAAATCGACGCGATCACGGTCGCGCTGTGCGATATTAACGGCGTCTTGCGCGGGAAGCGTATTCCGCTTTCGCAGCTGGGCAAGCTTTTGGACGGCGGAATACGGATGCCGCAATCGATTTGCACGGTTGATATCTGGGGGCGCGATATCGAAGTCAGTGAACTTGTCTTTGAAAGCGGTGATGCAGATGGCGTTTGTACCGTCACCGAACGCGGTCTAATCGAGCGATCGGATGGCGTTGCTACTTCGGCAATGTTTCAGGTGACGTTGAATCTAGAAGATGGCACGCCTTTAACAACCGACCCGCGTCACGCACTCGAAAATGTGGTGAAACGCCTTGATGCCAAAGGGCTGACGGCTGTTGTGGCAACTGAACTTGAGTTTTATCTGACAGAGATGATTGATGGTGTGGCGCATGCCCCAATCTTGCCTAACGCGCAGCTGCCCACCACGAAAGGTAACGTTCTGTCTGTAGCAGAATTGGATATCGTAAGCGCGTTTCTAGATGATGTTTATGCAGCCTGCCGTATTCAAGATATTCCTGCTGATTCCGCAATCTCAGAAGCTGGCGCAGGCCAGTTTGAAATCAACTTGCTTCATTCTGCGGACCCGTTGAAGGCCGCCGATGATGCGTTATTGTTCAAAAATATCGTCAGGCAAATGGCACGAAAGCATGGATTTTGTGCGACCTTTATGGCCAAGCCATTCGGTGATCAGGCCGGCAGTGGGATGCACGTTCACTTTTCCATGCTCGATAAGGATGGGAACAACGTCTTTGATGACGGCACCGAATTAGGTTCCGACACATTGCGGTTCGCGGTCGCCGGTTTGTTGGGCGCAATGCAGGAAAGCACTTTGATTTTCGCGCCCCACCAGAACAGCTATAGACGGATGCGTCCTAATTCCCATGCACCGACTAACGCTGCTTGGGGCTATGAAAACCGCACCTGTGCGATCCGAATTCCGGGTGGACCAAACGCAGCGCGGCGTATCGAACACCGCGTCGCGGGCGCGGATGCGAACCCGTATTTGGTGCTGGCTGTTATCCTTGGGGCGGCGTTGATCGGCATTGATGCGCAGGTTGCGCCATCGGCCCCAATTTCAGGCAGTGCATATGACGTTGGCGCTCCAAGTCTGCCGATGGATTGGTTGTCAGCCATTACTGAATTTGAGCAGGGCAAGACTATGATCGATGTGCTTGGCCCGCAATTGGTGAAGCTATTTTCGCAAGCTAAGCAACAAGAAATCCAACACTTTCTAAGCATTGTTCCCGATGTTGAGTACCACGCCTATCTGGAGACCGTTTGATGGCCGTCTTGCACAGCTATTCCGGTAATGGCGAACACACGACAAGCTATTACGCGGCTTCAGCCAACACGCGCGCATTGCGGCCAGCACTTGTGGGCGATCAGACATTCGATGTGTGTGTTGTCGGTGCCGGTTATTCAGGCCTGTCCACGGCCCTGCACCTTGCCGAGCAAGGTCACAACGTCGCGATTGTCGAAGGCGCGCGCATCGGGTGGGGCGCATCTGGTCGTAATGGGGGTCAAGTCGTCAACGGCTTGAACGCGTCTTTGCAAACCATCAAACGCCGCTATGGCCAAGATACGGCAAACTTTGTCGCGGGTTTGGTGATGGAAGGCGGCGAGATCATTCGCGAGCGCGTCGAAACTTACGACATTCAATGTGACTACAAACCGACAAACCTGTTCACCGCCTGCACCGATGCCCACATGCAGGAGCTCGAAGAACGTTTGGAGTTGTGGCAGGGCTACGGTTTGAACACGCAAGAAATGGTGTCGAAAGGTCAAATCGGAAAATACGTCGGAACGGACATGTACGCGGGTGGAATGATCGACCATTCGGGGGGGCACATGCACCCGCTGAACCTAGCTTTGGGCGAAGCAGAGGCATTCGAAAAGAATGGCGGTGCAATTTTTGAAATGTCGGTTGTAACAGATGTCGATTATGAGGCCGCGCGCCCTGTCGTGAAAACCGCAACAGGTACGATCACATGCAAAACCGTCGTTCTTTGCGGCAACGCGTATCTGGGCAAAGTTGTGCCAAAGCTGACGTCCCGCGTTATGCCTGTGTCGACGCAAATTATGGCGACCGAACCGCTAAGCGAAGAAATGGCCAACCGCCTGTTGCCGACCGATACCTGTGTCGAAGATATTCGCTATATTTTAGACTACTACCGCTTGTCTGCAGACAAGCGTCTGCTGTTTGGAGGTGGGACTGTTTATGGTGGCGCAGAGCCAAGCGACATCGAAGCCAAGTTGCGCAAGAACATGAACAAAGTCTTCCCAGAGCTGGCGAATACAAAAGTGGAATACGCTTGGAGCGGTAATTTCGCGCTGTCATTTAGCCGCGTTCCGCAAATGGGGCGCCTAAACAACAACACCTATTTCGCACATGGATATTCAGGTCATGGCGTCACAGGATCACACACATTTGGTCGGATTTTGGCGGAAGCCATTTCTGGCGATGCAAGCCGCTATGATGTATTCGAAAAAGTGCCATACATCCCATTCCCAGGTGGCCGCATGTTCCGCGTGCCGTACTCGATGATCGGATCATGGTACTACGGCTTCAAAGATAAATTCGGATTGTGAGAACATAATGTCAGACAATGGTGATCAAGCGTTTCGCAAGAACGACCCCAAAGGCCGCTGGTTTGAAATGACATATGGCGGTGCGGTAAGTTTCTTACGCCGTACGTATAGCCGGGACCTGAACGGTGTCGATGTGGCTGTCTTGGGCGTGCCCTATGACAATGCCGTCACGTATCGTCCGGGCACACGATTGGGTCCGCGTGCGATCCGTGCGGCATCGGTCCAATTGGCAGAGCTCAAAGCGTTTCCGTGGGGGTTTGACCCATTTGATACGCTGAACGTCGTTGATTTTGGGGACGTCATGCTTGACCCGCATCACCCTGAAACCGTGCATCCTGCGATCCATGCGCAGGCGGCAGACATTATCGAAACTGGGACAAAACTTTTGACGATGGGTGGGGATCACTCAATCGCTTACCCGCTCATCAAAGCGCACGCAGAAAAACATGGGCCAGTCGCGCTTATCCAGTTTGATGCACATTGCGACACGTGGGAAGATGACGGCATTGCAATGGACCACGGCACAATGTTTGCACGCGCGGTGGCTGATGGCATCATTGATCCGTCTAAATCCACGCAGATCGGTCTGCGAACCTACAACGATAGTGACCACGGCTTTGAAATTCTAAGCAGCCCTTGGGTTCACCGTCATGGTATTCACGCAGCAATCGATGTTGCCAAAGAGCGCGCTGGCGATGCTCCGGTCTATGTCAGTTTTGATATCGACGGGCTTGATCCTGCGTTTGCCCCTGGAACGGGTACGCCAGTTCCGGGAGGTTTGGCGTCATGGCAAGGTCTTGAGGTTATCCGCGGGCTTGGCGATCTAGATCTGGTCGGTATGGATATTGTTGAAGTATCTCCACCATTTGACACATCTGAAATCACGGCATTGGCCGCGGCGCATGTCGCGCATGATTGGTTATGTGTTCTGGCCGAAAAAGCCGGTGCAAAAACCGCCAAAGTTGGACGAACATAGGAAACGCACAATGAAAATCGGTATCCTTCAAACTGGCCGGGCACCTGAAAGTTCGGTCGAGAAACACGGCGACTACGACGAGTTTTTCAAACGTTATCTCGACGGTCGCGGTTTTGAATTCGTCACCTATGAAGTGCTTGATGGGGAATTTCCTGTTTCACCGCAAAGCGCGGATGGCTGGCTAATCACAGGTTCCCGCTTTGGGGCGTATGAAGATCACGATTGGATTCCACCGCTTGAAGAACTTCTACGAAATATTTTCGCCGCAGGCCTACCAATTTTTGGGGTATGCTTTGGACACCAGATTTTGGCGCAAGCACTTGGTGGTAAGGTCGAAAAGTTTGACGGAGGATGGTCCGTCGGTCCAACCGCGTACAGAAGCAGCCAATTTGGCGATCAGAAAATGATTGCGTGGCACCAAGATCAAGTCACGAAACGCCCCGAAATGGCTGAAGTTGTCGGGTCGTCAGATTTTTGCGAGAACGCGATCCTTGCCTACGGTGACCAAGCATTGACCATCCAACCGCATCCCGAATTCACGGCGGACTTTATGGGTGATTTGTTGAAAGCACGTGGTGAGACATTGCCGAAACAAATTAGGGATGGCGCGGTGGCAGCAATTGCAGACCCACTGACGCGCATCAGTTTTGCGGACGAAGTTGAAGCGTTTTTCAAGAAACCCCGTTCCTGAATTCGTCGCCGATGAATCATACCTCATCTTATTATGCCGCCACGGCCAATGCGAAAGCGGTGTTTCCACAGCTGTCCACTGACATTGCCGCTGATGTGGTAATCGTTGGCGGTGGGTTTACGGGTGTGGCAACTGCACTTGAATTGGCAGAACGCGGGCTATCTGTGGTGTTGTGCGAAGCCAATAAAATTGGCTGGGGTGCAACCGGCCGCAATGGCGGACAAATCACCGGCAGCCTGTCTGGCGATAAAGCGATGGAACGCGAATTCCGTCGAACGATTGGCGACAAAGCGGCCGATTTCGTTTGGAATCTGCGCTGGCGCGGTCACGACATTATCCGAAAACGCATCGAGAAATACAAAATTGATTGCGACTTGCGCTTTGGGCAGATGCAAACGGCGCTGACAAAAGGGCAATTGGCCGACCTGGAAGACATCTATGTAACGGGATGTCAGCGTGGGATGTCTGAAGACCTCGAGATGATTCCCGAGGCGGGAATGCCCGACTACCTCGAAACAGATCTCTATATCGGCGGGTTGTTGAACCGCAAAAACATGCACGTGCATTCGCTGAATTTCTGTTTAGGACAGGCGGAGGCTGTAGTCTCATTAGGCGGAAAAGTCTTCGAAAATAGTGAAGTCATCAATATCGAGCATGGCCCAAACCCTGTGGTCCGAACCAAAAACGGTTCTGTGCGCGCAGATAAAGTTATGCTTGCTGGAAATGCCTACCACCTACTTGAACAGAAAAAACTGCGTGGAAAGTTGTTTCCTGCGTCTTTGGCGAACATGGCAACAGCGCCGTTATCGAAAGAAGATGCCGCCGCAATCAACCCGCATAACCTTGCGGTTTATGACGGGCGTTTTGTCTTGGACTACTACCGTTTGACCGCGGACAATCGCGTAATGTTTGGTGGTGGAACAAACTATTCTGGGCGCGATAGTCACGACGTCGCACGTGAGTTGCGCCCCGCATTGGAACGCACTTTTCCACGCCTAAAGGACATCGAGATCGACTACAGTTGGTCAGGCATGGACGGAATTATTCTAAACCGAATTCCACAGGTCGGACGCATTGGATCCAACGTGTTTTATGTCCAAGGTTACAGTGGGCACGGCATCGCACTTAGTCACATTCTAGCGGAACTTACGGCCCAATGTATCTGCGGAGAGCCTGACGATTTTATAGTGTTCGAAAACTGCAAACACTGGAACCTGCCTGTCGGTAGAACAATTGGAAGTATGATGATTGCTGTCGGAATGGCATATTATAAGTTGCGCGATAAACTCGAAGTCTAGCTCTCGCTTCAACGGCCAATCATATGAAGTCGAGCCTGTCGTAATTGGAAACAGAGAAGGATTGTCGCAAGATGGAATTAAATGCAGATTTTACCAAGCGCGCCTTGGTTCATGCAGAGAAAATAGAGTGGGTGGCGTCACCGATGGTTGGGGTCGATCGCCGTATGTTGGACCGGATTGGCGATGAAGTGGCCCGTGCGACGTCAATTGTTCGCTATGCACCGGGTAGTTCATTTTCGGCTCACACGCATACCGGTGGCGAAGAATTTATCGTCCTTGATGGTGTTTTCCAAGACGAGCATGGCGACTATCCAGCCGGCACTTACGTTCGCAACCCACCCACAACGGCCCACACCCCTAGTGCTGCAAATGGATGTATCATCTTTGTGAAACTTTGGCAGTTTGACTTGGCGGATCGAAATCAATTCCGCAAAAATATGGCAGAAGAACTGGGCCCAGAGGTCGATGGTCAACGCATCGCGGTTTTGCACGCTGATCAACGTGAAACTGTGACGTATCGCACGCTTGCACCAGAAACTGAGATCACGCTGAGAGAAATGGGCGGTATCGAGCTTTTGCTACTCGCGGGCGATTTGGTGGAAATGGGCGATCAATTGTCAAAGGGGTCGTGGCTACGTCTGCCAAGTGGGGACGTCTTGAACGTTAAAGCCGGGCCCAACGGTGCGAAGTTGTGGATCAAGACTGGCCATCTATCATTTGCAAAGGCCCCCGAAGTTTAGAAAACTGCTGCGCATTTGGAAATGATACCAATCGGGTTGCCAACCTCGTGATCGGCTAGAGACCCGTTATGTTTGCGCGCGCCCCAAATGTGGGGCGCGCAGAATTTTAAGGGGTTACTCCATCACTGGGATAGAGAACTCGCCGCCTTCTTTAATACCTGACGGCCAGCGCGCGGTGACGGTTTTTGTCCGTGTGTAGAACTTGAACGCGTCCGGGCCGTGTTGGTTCAGATCACCAAAGGCAGATTTTTTCCAACCGCCGAATGTGTGGTATGCCAACGGCACGGGGATCGGAACGTTTATGCCAACCATGCCGATATTAATCCGGTTCGCAAAATCGCGCGCTGTGTCGCCATCGCGTGTGTAGATCGCTGTGCCATTGCCGTACTCATGGTCCATCGCAAGGCTAAGCGCCTCCTCATAAGATTGGGCACGTACCGTCGTTAGAACAGGTCCGAAGATTTCTTGCTTGTAGATGTCCATGTCTTTCGTCGCATGGTCAAACAGGTGCGCACCGACAAAGAAGCCGTCCTCATAGCCTTGCAGGTTGAAGTTGCGACCGTCCACGACAAGTTTCGCACCTTGATCAATGCCCGTCTGAACCAGACGTTCGATGTTTGCTTTGGCTGCGGCTGTCACAACAGGACCATAGTCCACATCTGTACCTGACGTGTATGGGCCAACCTTTAGGGCTTCTACACGTGGGATTAGTTTTTCGATCAAGCGATCAGCGGTCTCATCGCCAACCGGGACCGCGACAGAAATCGCCATGCAGCGTTCGCCTGCAGCGCCGTAGCCTGCACCAATCAATGCGTCAGCCGCTTGATCCAAGTCTGCGTCAGGCATGATGATCATGTGGTTCTTTGCGCCACCGAAACACTGAACCCGCTTGCCGTTTGCACAGCCACGTCCGTAGATGTATTCCGCGATTGGAGTAGAGCCAACAAAGCCAATGGACTCGATGATGTCATTGTCGAGGATAGCATCCACAGCACCTTTGTCGCCATTCACAACCTGCAAGATCCCCTTAGGAAGACCTGCCTCTTCCATTAGCTCAGCTAACATCAACGGAACAGATGGTGCGCGTTCAGATGGCTTCAGGATGAACGCATTACCGCATGCGATTGCCGGAGCAAACATCCACATTGGGATCATCGCAGGGAAGTTAAACGGCGTGATGCCGGCGCAAACGCCAAGTGCTTGCTTCATCGAATACATGTCGATGCCTGGGCCAGCGCTGTCCGTGAAGTCACCCTTTAGAAGTTCAGGCGCGCCAATACAGTATTCAACAACTTCGAGGCCGCGCTGTACGTCACCTTTTGCGTCAGGGATGGTCTTGCCGTGCTCGCGGCTAAGGGCTTCGGCCAACTTATCCATGTCGCGGTTCAAAAGGCCTGCAAAGGCCATCATTACACGGGCGCGGCGCTGCGGGTTAACAGCCGCCCAAGCAGGCTGGGCTACGGCTGCAACTTCAATTGCAGCGTTCATTTCTTCGGCGCTGGCCAACGGAAGCCGCGCTTGGACTTCACCAGTTGCAGGGTTGAACACATCAGAGAAGTTCCCCGAAGTGCCCTTTGTGTGCGCGCCGTTAATGTAGTGCGATAGTTCTTGCATGATATCCTCCAGAATTGATTGGGGAGATGTTAGGTTTGCGCTAATGCGCGTGGAAGAGAAAAATGCGCAATGTTCCTTGCAATAGTATCGGTGCTGAATTGGACAATTGGGATGATCTTAGGGTCTTTTTGGCCGTGGCTCGTGCAGGAAGCCTGAATGGTGCTGCCCCCTCGCTAAAGATGGATCCGGCGACTTTGTCGCGACGGATTCACCGACTTGAAAAACGGCTGGGCGCGACGCTTTTTGTGAAGTCATCACATGGGTATTTGCTAACCAATGATGGCAAGCGAGTTCAGGATGAAGTCGAAGTCGCTGAGGGGCCGCTTATCCGCGCCATTGAACCTGGTCAGTCGGACCCAAAAGGGCTGTCGGGGCAAATCAAAATTGGGGCACCAGATGGTATGGCAAATTTTGTTTTGCCACAGGTGACACAAGAGATAATGGCAGAAAACCCAGCGCTTGAAATCCAAATTGTTGCGTTGCCTCGTATCTTCAACCTGTCCAAGCGCGAGGCCGATATCGCGGTTTCCGTTGCGAGACCCGCAGCAGGTCGGCTGTCTGTTAAAAAATTTCCGACTACGAATAACACTTGGCAGCAACGCAAAGTTACCTTGACGGAGCAGGGCCACTTCGCGATGTCGCTGATCTCAAAAACCATCGATTAATCGGTTACATTCCCGACCTTGTTTTCTCAGCGGAACTCGATTTTTCTGCATTGCTAAACGGCCAATCCCCAACCCTGATTTCGAATTCAACGTCGGTTCAACTAAACTGGGTGAGTGCAGGTGCTGGCCTAGCCGTTGCCCACGATTCTGCGATCCCTCATTTTCCAACGGTTCAAAGGATTCTAACGCGTGAATTCTCACTTATGCGAACGTTTTGGTTAATCCGGCACGAGGACGATAAAAGGGTAGGGCGGCACGCGCAATTTGCCCGAACCCTTAAGAGAAAGCTGAGCGACGAAATCTCGCGGCTTGAGAAGCAGGTCGTAGAAAACTGCCAGCCGATGCGCTAATCTCGCTTTTGCACATCCACCATAGCTGTGTGTGCGCTACATCCTTGTCCCAGTTTCGACGTGCCGACATCTATAGTCAGGACATTTGGGTTTCCGTCGGGGTCGATTTTCTGCTCGGTGTCTCCGTACCAAGCACCAGTCGGTAAGGCGACGACATCCAACAAGATTTCAGTCGAAACGAAAACTCGGGCCAGGCAACGACCACGTGCATTGAATACCTTAACGATATCGCCAGTCTTTAGGCCACGTTGGTTCGCATTTGAGGGATGCATCACCAACGTTTCAGGCCGCGCACCTTCAACGTCCGCCAATGCACATTCCATCTGGCTATGCAGTTTGTCACCGGGCTGTGGTGAAACAAGGTGAAGTGGTGACTGGGGCGTCGCTTGGCCTAACCATTCACTTGGAGGTAGCCAGACAGGATGCCCGGGGCAGTCATCATATCCAAACCCATCAACGGTTTCGGAGAAAATTTCGATCTTACCAGACGGCGTGTGGAGCGGGTTGCCATCGGGATCTTCACGAAAGATCGTCAAAAATGATTTTTCTGGTGTGTCGACCTTCAACGGCAACCGAACCCAATTTCGTTCACGCAATTCGTCAAAGTCAGGTACGTCGATACTCGTGGTCTGAGCGTGTTCTTCAAACCGTCGGTAGAGGTGACGCAGCCAGCCTTCAGGGTCGCGGCCTTCGGTAAAAGCGTCAGCAATACCCATGCGCTTGGCAAGTCCCGTGAAGATCGCGTAGTCGTCCTTCGCCTCACCAACTGGGGGAATTAACTGCGGCATGTTGAACAAATAGTTGTCGAGGTTGCTGCGTCCAATGTCTTCGCGCTCATAGGGGGTGGTTGCAGGGAAGACGATGTCAGCCCGTTTCGCCGTAGCCGTCCACCACGGTTCGTTAACAATAATGGTCTCGGGTCGTTTCCATGCGTTATTCAATCGATTCAGGTCTTGGTGATGGTGGAACGGGTTACCGCCGGCCCAGTAAACCAGCCGGATATCCGGATATTTCGATCGCTTTCCGTTAAAGTCGTACTCTTGCCCTGGATACATCAACATGTCCGCGATGCGCGCAACAGGGATGACGTCGCTAATTGGGTTCGTTCCCTGCGGCAGAGTAATCCCTTGCATCCGCTGTAACGATTTTCCGATGCCGCCAATTGCACCGTAACCGTACCCGACACCGCCACCTGGTAAGCCAATTTGCCCCAACATCGCAGCCAATACCGCCGACATCCAATAGGGCTGTTCGCCGTGCTCTGCCCGCTGAAGGGACCACGCAACGGTTATCAATGTACGCGTCGTCGCGATTTGTTGCGCGATCTCGCGAATTTTCTCTGCCGGAAGCCCACATAGCGGGCTGGCCCATTCTGGTGTTTTGGGTTGCCCGTCACGTTCGCCCATTAAGTATGGCCTAAAGCGATCAAAACCTGTGGTGTAACGATCTAGAAACGCGCGATCTGTGAGGCCGTTCTCTTCAAGGTAGAATGCCAGTGCCAACATCAATGCTGTGTCTGATGCTGGCTTTGTTGGCATCCACTCGCATCCTTCGGGCGCATCAGTGCTTTGTGGGCCGATGTTGATACAACGTTTGCCTTGTGCGGCGAACTTTTCGAACCACGACCCAGTTTCATGTTCGGTAATGCCCCCCATGCTCACCTGAGAGTTCTTGGGGTTCACGCCACCAAACATCAAAAGGGTTTGGGTGTGCTCTGCGATGGTTTCCCAGCTGTCTTGTGACCCATAGGTGTATTTAAGAAACGGGACACCGAAAACATGCGGCATGATTGCCTGTGCGCAGCCGGTTGAATAGCTGCCAAACGACGACACATAGCCACCGGCTGTGTTTAGAAATCTGTGAATTTGGCTCAATGCGTGATGGAAACGACCTGCAGATGCCCAACCGTAGGATCCCCCGAAAATCGAACTATTTCCGTGATCTTTTCGAATACGATCAATTTCCTGGGCGGCAATGTCCAATGCCTCATCCCACGGAAGTTCAACAAACGTATCACTTCCGCGATCAGTCGTGTTTCGATTGTCGAGCCAACCTCGCCGAATAGATGGACGCAAAACGCGACTAGAATGATGGACCGCTTTTGGTAGAATATCCGAGATGCCTGTCGGCTCGCGATCGTTGGCAAAAGGTTTCGTTCCAACAATTTTGTTGCCGTCGGTCAAAACCTCGAAAGCACCCCAATGACTTGAGGTGACCTTGCCCGTTTTCTTTCCTGTGCACGTCATGGGTTTTCCAAATTCTACGAACTGTTTGCAGGCTGCAAAAAATACCTGAAATTAGTCTATGTTCTTTTTGGTGCCGGTACTGTCAATCGATCTTATCTCGAAATACGCATGCTTAGGGAATACACTCGGTTTCTTTAATCGAAGGGCTTAATGCGCGAAGCCGTGAGTGTGGCGTTTCTAGCCCATCAAGCAGGCTAAAGTATTGACACGTTCCAATCTGTTGACTTTCGATCTGGATTGTCGTTTATTTCTGTTATGACAGAAATTGCAGATATTAATGATTCTTCCGCCAAGGCACAGTTTGTCTTGTATTGGGGTGACATGGGCAGCCAATGGGGCGTTAACCGTTCCGTGGCGCAGATACATGCGCTGTTGTTTCTCAGTGTGAACCCATTGAACGCCGAAGAGATCGCAGACCAACTTGCGATTGCGCGTTCAAATGTTTCAAACTCTCTCAAAGAACTTGTCGGGTGGAAACTGATCCGCCGTGTTCCTGTTCCCAATGACCGCCGCGAACATTTTGTCGCTGAGGTGGATGTGTGGGAAATGGCGATGCGCATCGCGCAGGGCCGTAAGGAACGCGAGATTGATCCAGCGATGTCAGCCATTGATAATTGTGTCCAACAGGCTGTGAATGAACCAGGCCTTGATCCAATCGTTTTGGGCCGGATGCATGAGATGCAAGATTTTCTGAAGACTGCCGATCGCTGGTCTTCGCAAATGTTAAACGTACCTAAATCTAAGCTGAATATGCTGATGAAGATGGGCGATAAGGTTTTTTCTCTGCTCAAGTTGACAGGGAAAAAGACTGAATAAATTACGACCACTTTTTTTGCCCATGCATTTCTGTCCATACAGAAATTAAAGACCAAACAGAATAAGGTGGCACAATGAAAGCCAGTAATTTCTCAATTCATACCAATCCTGATGATCGGTTTGCCAAACTGGCGGGACGCAAGGCGTGGGACAGTTTGCGCCCTGCTGTGCGCAAGCGATTTGGCAAACGTTTGAATGGTGGCGTTAGCGTCACCTACCAAGGAAAAGTTGTTTCGATGCAGATGAATCTAGCTGGACGCATTCTTGCACACGCAGCCCGCATGATCGGCGCACCTTTGCCTTATGATTTGTCTTCTGTAGATCAACCCGCTGTGGTGACCGTAACCGAAGACATCGCCGGAAGCGGCCAGTTTTGGATCAGGCAATACGGGCGAAAAGCAGGTTTCCCGCAAGTTGTTCACAGCTCAAAGCGATTTGCAGGGTCGACCGGCCTTGAGGAATACATCGGCTACGGCATCGGCATGGCGTTAAACATTAGCGCCGAAGGGCAGGACCTTTTGTTCAAAAGTGATCACTATTTTCTGCAAGTCCTTGGGCGACGCATACGTCTTCCGCGGGCCCTAAGCCCAGGCGCATTGGTTATCGGTCACCATGACATCGGGAACGGACAGTTCCGGTTTTCACTAGACCTGCGCCACCGCCTATTTGGGCAAATGATTTCCCAAGACGCAATATTTCAAGATGGAAAAGAGTAAGCAATGGACAACCCAATTCTCTGGAGCCTGATCTCGGTACAAGTTTTCATGGGCGCATTTGATACGCTTGTGCATCATGAAGGCACCGAGCGTCTGGCATGGCGCGCCTCACAAAAGCACGAGCTGCGCCTGCACGGTGTGCGCAACTTTTTCTATGCATTAATATTCATGACCTTTGCGTGGTTAGAACCCCACGGTGTATTCACCACCATTCTGGCCAGTATCTTAGCAATTGAGGTTCTGATTACGCTTTGGGATTTTGTCGAAGAAGACCTGACCCGCAAACTGCCCGCAACCGAACGGATTAACCATACATTGCTGGCGCTGAACTACGGCGCGATCCTTGCGCTCGCTGCACCCTACCTTTGGGAGTGGGCATTCCTACCAAGCGGGTTAGTCCCCGTCAGTTACGGTTGGTGGAGCATCATGGCGACCGTATCTGCGATTGGCGTCGGGGTTTTTAGCGCGCGCGATCTATTGGCTGCGGCACGTAGTGACCGGCTTGACCGGGGTGATCCCGCCGCTTTGGTTGAAGCACTAAAACCATGCCAACACATCCTGATCACAGGCGGTACCGGCTTCATCGGTTCGCGTCTGGTCGAGGCCCTTGTTGCGGCCCGCCATCACGTCACTGTCCTCACTCGCGACGTGCAAAAGGTTGATCAGCTTAACCATCCAGTGCGTGTCATCGCCAACTTCGATTTGATCGAAAATGACGAGCAATTTGATGCCATCGTGAACCTTGCTGGCGATCCCGTGGCAAGCGGTATCTGGACGGCAAAGAAACGCGCAAGAATTATCAGGTCGCGTGTTGAAATGACCCGTGCAGTGCATGCGTTGATCGCGCGGCTCAATCATAAGCCAGAGTGTTTGGTAAATGGTTCCGCAGTTGGATGGTATGGCCTACAAAATGATGGCGACGACGCAAAGCTGACCGAGGAAGCCCTAGCGAAACCCGCCTTCGTCCATGATGTTTGTGAAGCTTGGGAGCAGGAAACTCTCCCTATATCAGCGCAAGGTGTGCGGGTCGTGATCCTGCGGATCGGGCTAGTTCTGGGTGTCGACGGCGGAATGCTTGCCAAGTTACTGACTCCGTTCGAATTTGGCGGTGGAGGGATTATGGGGAATGGCAGGCAATGGATGCCGTGGATCGAACATGACGACATGATCCGAGTAATCGCTTTTGCAATCGCGACTCAAAGTATCGCGGGCCCCGTGAACGCTGTTGCACCAAAGCCAGAACGGAACGAAGCGTTCTCCCGGGGTTTGGCCGCCGCTTTACACCGCCCACTGTGGCTGCGGTTCCCTCATTGGCTGCTTTCGGGTGCGCTTGGTGACTTGGGGCGCGAAACCATGTTGGGTGGACAGCGCGTGGTACCGATGCGGCTAAGTGAAGTTGGTTTTGTCTTTCGCTACGACACTCTCGCACCAATGTTACGTAAGATTACTGGGTCGAAAGACACAGGTGGTACTAGATCTAAGTGGCGAAACATCTGATATTCCGGCAAGCTTCAGGATTGCTGAGATCGAACAATCGGCGGCCTGATGCGCCTAATCTAGTTGAACTGTTACGATGGTCACCCCAAACCTGATTTGAAAAATCGCGAAGATCCTGTGAGAAGTTGCCTTTATGAACGCCCGTCCGAACATCGTTGTAATTGTCGCAGATCACGTTGCCTTTGCGGGACACTATGGTCAGGAGCGTTACGACTATCGTTGGCCATCGCTTGAGCGTATCGCGAAACGCGGGGCTTGGTTTGATCGGGCCTATGCTATCACTCCAGTTTGCACACCATCGCGCGCCAGTTTCCTAACTGGAAAGCGTCCAGATAAGCATGGGTTGCGTTGGAATTCAGAGTACCCAATCCCGCACAACCGCAAAGAATTCCGCGATGATGAAGAACTATACGCATCGCATTTGGCGAAAGCCGGGTATGATAACTACTACTTTGGCAAGTGGCACTGTGGCGTCAATAAGACGGCCGAAGACTATGGATTAAAGGGCTGGAGCCTGCCTGAGTACGGAAATCTCTATGCCTGCGATGCTTATAAAAAATACCTCAAGAAGATTGGCGAAGATCAACCGCGCTGTCGTATCGAACATCACTTGTTGCGTCCTGAATTGGACAACAAAGAAGTCTTGATGGACCCATCAGAGCCTTGGGATTACATGGATGGTGCTGGCGTTCTTTTGGGGTCGTCTGAAGTCAATGAGCAGTTCTTTGTTGCGAACCTAGCCTGTGATCAGCTGACGCAGTTGCGCGATACCGATCAGCCTTTTTCGATGGTTGTCAGTATGTGGGGGCCACATCACCCCTATTATCCAAGCCAGGAATTCGCTGACCTAATCAACCCGTCAGATATTCCGACCTACCCGAGCTTTGACGAAGACTTATCAAGCAAACCGTGGCGATACCGAGTGCAACGCGATTTGCGCTGCCAACATCGCGCATTTGAGCGTTGGCCAGATTGGGAGACGTGGCAAAAGGTTCTTGCGCGTTGCTATGCTGCTGGCCTGCAAACGGATGCTGCCATTGGCCGAATTGCCGATAAACTTGACGCGCTGGGTTTGGCGGACAACACCTTGTTCGTTGTGACCGCGGACCATGGGGACGGGATCGCTGCACATGGTGCCGGTTGGGACAAATACTCCACGTTCTCGGAAGAGGTCGGGCGCATTCCATTGGTCGTGAATTACCCTGCTAAGATCGTACCTGATCAGCGGGTAACAGCACCTGTAAGTCTGTTAGACGTTACCGCGACTATTCTCGACGCGGCAGAGGTCGAAGACCTATCGCATCCGCTGCCGATTGATGGCGAAAGTCTTGTTGGTATTGCAGATGGAAGTTGTGAACGCACAGCGCTGATCTGCGATCACTTCGGGCATTCCGGAGACATCAGCTTTCAGAAAATCCTGTATCGAGATGGATGGAAGTATGTGTCTGTTTGGGGGGACGACGACGAACTATATTGTCTCGACAACGATCCCTTTGAATTGAATAATCGGCTTAACGATCCAGACACATTTGATCGCCAGAATATCATGCGTAGACAGATTGCAGATCATATAGTTGACCGGCGCGAAGTTAGACGCGCATGGCAGCCTGCTGAGTTTTGGGAAGACGGAATCGTTTTCTCTTCACCAGAATGGCCGCGCGAAGAGGTATTGCAGCTCTATAAGTTGCGCACACAACTTGCTGATAAATTGTAATTTGCTTCAGCCCAAAGGAAAAAGTGCGTGCTAACAAAGCCCTCTTCAGGGCGCTCTTTTTGCGCGAACATTTTTTGTCAATGATACCTATCGTTGTGCTATGGGGGCCTGGGCGGATATAACTTCCGCAGGGAAAGCGAATGGATTGGGTATGCGTCAGGGCACAACAGACCTGATGATTGAGTTTGCCGTTGCGTGTTTGGCAACCGAAGATCATCGACGTATCAAGAAATTGGTGCGCGAGATGGCACAGGCCTGGCCGAACGAGGCCGCGCTAGGCATCGCATTTGCGATCACATCAGCGGCTTCAACGTTTGAGGAAATCGTGGATACGCAAGCGTCGTCGAAGTCGGCGCAATTGGGCTTTCGACTGGCGGCATTGGTCGCGGCAGATATTTATGCGATTCAAGAGATGGGTCAAACTCCTGCTAAGGCGCAGGATTTACTGCATTTTTGGCGGCGCGTTGATCCGTACTTCTTAGACGTTTAGGCGATGTACTAGCTAGGCGCCACGAGGTTGCATCTGCGGAGACTTCAGAAGTTGTCTCGCATATGGTTTCAATAGGTTCGCCCGCTTCATCCTCCTCGACCAGCGTGTCGAGGATGTCCTTCGCGGTTTCGACGGCCTTTTTGGTTTTGCCGAACATGCCCGGCACCCCGCCACCCGGATACATCGGATGTACGGCGGTCGCGCTACCTGCGATCGGTACTTTGATGATGTTTTGATTAACCAGTTCACCCATCAAAGCGTTCGCTTGTTCAGGGCTGACTCGCAGCCATTTCTGGATAAGTGCTGGGCTCGCTTGGTTGTGCGCGCGGGCGTATAGCGCCGCCCAGCCGACCTGAAAGGTATTGACTGGGGCTTTGACCACTGGGACGGCCATAGCGGGCAGGGGCAAGACTGGGATCACAGCCGCTGCTCCGGCGGAACGGAGAAAATCACGTCGTTTCATGAGTGATAGATGGGTATGGATTGTTGACCTTTTAAGGGGGAAAGCCCGCTCTGTATTCCCCGCAAATGGTCAGACCATGCGAATGACGTCTTTATCAATCGACAGCATGTAGCCGCGCCGCGCGATGTTGCGCACAAGGAGCTCGGACATCATTTGGTTGCCAAGCGTGTCACGCAAACGTTTGATCCGTGTGGCACCTGCAGCTTCTTCGCAGTCAGATGATGGACGGCCAGAAATAACGCCTTCGATTTCAGCGCCGGTCAATACTTCGTCGTCCATGCGGGCTTCGGCCAAGACGGAAAGCGTTTCGATCGCGGCATCGGTCAGTTTGAATTCGAAGTTGTTTAGATAGACCATGTTTTGATCGCGTGAGATCAGAAGCGAGTTCACCTCAATCCCTTTGCGTTCGATCTGCCCCATCCTACGGTTCATCGCGATAAGCATCACAAGGAAAGCCACAGCGGCGACGAGCAACGCAGTCGCAAAAATCAAAAGCACGAAAATCACAAAGCGATAGCTGTCGAGCGTAGCAGAAAATGCCGTGCCCGATTGCGCGAGGATTTCCAGTAGTTTGATTTCTGCCTGACCCGTAAGCGAGGCATTCTCGACAAACAGCGCTTCGACGCGGGCATTAAATGCATTGGCGTCTGGCAAGTTAAGGAACAACAAAACAGCCGCCGTGAACAAGATAACCACGATGGCTGCAATTCCGCCAATGACAATACGATTGCCCGTCTGACGTGCTTCAATAGCGGAGGTAGTATTCGCCTGCACTGTTCCGTCTCTCCTCAAGACCTGCGTCATCGAAGACGCCTTCTATACTTAACAACTGCCAATCATCGGCAGAAAGGCGCGGGGCCAGTTCAGCGCGTGCGCCTTCTGACGTACATGCGCCCATGATCTCTGCAACACCGTAGTGCAGCCGGAGAGGATCGTCACGCTTGGCTTTGTAGTCAGCATAACACGCGGCCTGCGCCGATGCGGACAACATTACAAACGTGAGTGTGAGAGTAAGAATACGTTTCATACCGCGAACATGCATTGGGTGGTGTTGTTATTCAATATCCGTAACGCCTTTGCATGCTGAAAGCCAATAACGCCGCCCCGTTATTGAGAGACATTCGGCCCCCGCAGCATCGTTGGTTCATATCAGGCCGTCACACAGAACGGCGAAACCCGAAAGGACCATCCAATGTTTGTTCGCTCACTTAAAACGACGTTCACCGCAGGCCTTCTCGCCACAACTTTGGCTTTAACGGCTGTTGTCCCAAATAGCGCCGCCGCGCGTATGTCAGACGAGGACATCGCAGCAATTCTTGGATTGCTGGTTATCGGTGCCGCCATTCACAATAGTCGCAGATCGGACGCCACACCTGTCGCTCCGTCACGCCCGCAGCCGACAACAACCCGTGGATGGCGTGTTCTGCCAGCTGACTGCATTCGAAATGTAACGCGTCGGAACGGCAACACGATCCGCATGTTCGGCCAGCGCTGCCTTAACAACAACTACGCCCATGTTAACCGCCTGCCAGAAGCTTGCCACGTTCGCGTTCGCACTGAGAATGGTCAACGCCGTCAGGGTTACCGCGTTCGTTGTTTGCGTGACGCAGGATTCCGCACCAACCGGCACTAAGGCCGGGGCGGACATCGGGTAGCCGCCCCCAGCGGTTACTCATCTAGAGGCAGGGGGGAGGACATGGCCCCCTGCCTCTTTTTTATGTCGAATATGATTGGTCTTTGCAGTCAGTGCATGACGGAATTGCACGGGTGCCCCTATCTGGATGGGTAAGAATACCTTACCTATGACCACAAGGAATCGATTGATCTGAAAGGACAGACCATGATCCAAGACCGTTTGACAGCCAAGTTTTTGGCGGTCCCGCATATTAAAAAGAACGATGTGAAACCGCTTAAGGCAGTGCCAGCCAAGCGTAAGGCGGCACCAGCGACTGATTTTTATACTCGTGGTCGTAGTCTATTCGGTACTTTCTGGCTCTGAGGCTTGCAGCCTCGACCCGTGTTTGAGACATGGGGTGGATGAGCACATTTGAAGCCACCGGCCCCGATTTCACATTTGAACAAGACCTGGTCGCCCGCGGCGCATTGCGCATTGCGGGTGTCGATGAAGTAGGGCGCGGCCCATTGGCTGGCCCCGTCACTGCAGCCGCCGTGATCCTTGACCCGTCCAACATCCCAGATGGACTAAATGACAGTAAGAAACTGACCGCGAAACGCCGCGAGGCGCTTGAACCGCTGATCTTAGCGAACGCGCAAGTATCGATCGCCCATGCGACCGTCGAAGAAATAGATGAAATCAATATTCTACGCGCCAGCCATCTGGCGATGGAAAGGGCTGTGGCCGGATTAGGTGAAGTCGATCATGCCCTTATTGATGGAAACATGATCCCCGGTGGGCTGGCAGTTCCCGCGACAACAATCATCAAAGGTGACGCCCGTTCTTTGTCCATCGCGGCGGCTTCAATTGTGGCCAAAATATGTCGGGATCGGATCATGGTGGATTTGGCGCAACAGTACCCTGGGTACGGTTGGGAGACGAACGCAGGATATGGATCAAAAAGTCACATATCTGCACTTCAAAATTTGGGGGTTACCCCACACCATAGACGATCATTCAAACCCGTCCACAATATGTTGTGACAAGCATATTTTCTAACCCTTTGATTCAATAAAGTTTTTGACTGCGAATCGCCTTTGACTCACATTGAGGTCAACAAACGAGCGGATAACCGCCGTGACTATCAAAGTCGGGACAGAGGCGTAAAATGACTAAGAAAACCAAAGAGGCAGCTGCGCCAGCGCTGCCGCTCAATAGCATTCTTGACGGTGATTGCATCGACATCATGAACAGCCTGCCAGAGTGCAGCGTTGATCTGATTTTTGCAGACCCGCCCTATAACCTTCAACTGAAGGGCGAATTGCATCGCCCGGACAATTCCAAGGTCGATGC
Source organism: uncultured Octadecabacter sp. (assembly GCA_937969445.1). Lineage (GTDB taxonomy): Bacteria > Pseudomonadota > Alphaproteobacteria > Rhodobacterales > Rhodobacteraceae > Octadecabacter. Next base: position 30,230 of record CALBVZ010000031.1, read on the forward strand.
GGTCGATAACGACTGGGATCAGTTCGAAAGCTTTAAGCGCTACGATGAATTTACGCACGCTTGGATGACGGCCGCGCGCCGTATCCTTAAGCCGAATGGCGCGATGTGGGTCATCGGTTCCTATCACAACGTATTCCGCATGGGCACTGAGCTGCAGAACCAAGGGTTCTGGATTCTGAACGACGTGATTTGGCGCAAGTCTAACCCGATGCCGAACTTCCGTGGCATGCGTCTGACGAATGCACACGAAACGATGATCTGGGTATCCAAAACCGAGAAGTCGAAACCAACCTTTAACTATGAAGCGCTAAAAGCGCTTAATGAAGGAACCCAGATGCGCAGCGATTGGGTGCTTCCGATTTGTACAGGACATGAACGTTTGAAAAACGAAGCTGGCGACAAAGCCCACCCGACACAAAAACCAGAAAGCCTGCTGCATCGCGTATTGGTGGGGTCTACGAACCCTGGTGATGTTGTGCTCGACCCGTTCTTTGGAACTGGCACGACGGGCGCTGTCGCCAAGATGCTAGGCCGTGACTACATCGGCATCGAGCGTGAAGCTGAGTACCGTGCAGTTGCTAAAAAGCGTCTGGCGAAGATCCGTAAATTCGACAACGAAGCACTTGAGGTGTCGCAATCCAAACGCGCTGAGCCGCGGGTTCCGTTCGGCCAAGTCGTCGAACGTGGCATGCTGCGTCCTGGTGAAGACCTGTGGTCCGTCAACGGCCGTCACAAAGCGAAAGTCCGTGCTGACGGCACACTGATCGCTGCCGATTCCAAAGGGTCCATCCACCAAGTTGGCGCTGCGTGCGAAAACGCCCCAAGCTGCAATGGCTGGACGTATTGGCACTACCGTCGCGATGGCAAAAAGGTCCCGATTGACCTTCTGCGCCAACAGATCCGTTCAGAGATGCGCGCCAACTAAACCTACACACAGTTTACAAGTTTACCGCCTGTGCCTGCGGCCCAATAGCCGTGGCACCACTTACCCCCCGTCGGTCGCAAGACCTGACGGGGGTTTTTTTCTGTGTTAGTTCCCTCGTGACGTTAGGCAAATTCCACGCCATAAGGGGCCAAGTTTAACGAGGATCAAAATGGCGAAAATTCTTCTAACGGGCGGCGCGGGTTATATCGGGTCGCACACGTATCTGGCGCTTGTTGAGGCCGGATTTGAAGTTGTGATCCTGGACAACTTTTCTAATGCGAAGACTGATGTTCCGAACCGTTTGCAAGATATCGCTGGCAGTTCCGTCGACTTGGTTGAAGGCGATGTTTTAGATCGCACAGTGCTGGATGCGCTATTTGCGGACCACAAGATTGACGGCGTCGTACACTTTGCAGCCCTTAAAGCGGTCGGTGAAAGCGTCCAGAAGCCACTGGACTACATGAACACGAACGTTGGCGGTTTGCTGAACCTGCTTGCTGCGATGGATCGCGCTGATGTGCGGCGTATCGTGTTCTCGTCCTCTGCGACGGTTTACGGCGACACGAACGTGCAGCCGATCCCAGAAGAACATGCACGCACATACACGTCACCCTATGCGTTCACCAAGATCGCGGGTGAGCAAATACTTGAACAGCTTACAGATGATTGGGCTGTTGGTATTTTGCGGTATTTCAATCCAGTTGGTGCGCATAAGTCCGCGATCATTGGCGAAGACCCTGAAGACATTCCGAACAACTTGGTTCCATACATGGCCAAGGTCGCGACGGGTGAGCTGGCAGAGCTAAGCGTGTTTGGGGACGATTATGACACTCCAGACGGAACAGGTGTGCGTGACTATATCCACGTGGAAGACCTTGCTGACGGGCATGTGTTGTCGCTGAAGTCGCTAATCGAAACGGGCGAAAGCCATACGGTGAACCTCGGCACTGGCGAGGGTTCGTCTGTTTTTGATGTTATCAAGGCATACGCGGATGCCTGTGGACATGACTTAGCGTATAAGATTACGCCACGGCGTGACGGGGATGTAGCTGCCCTGACTGCGCGTCCTGAAAAGGCGAAAACGGTTCTTGGCTTTGAAGCAAAGCGCACACTTGCTGACATGTGCACGTCCAGTTGGGCATGGGTTAGTGGACAGCGTAAAAACTCACACTAGCGAGGCAGCGGGTTCGTGGCGTTTTTATACGGCGTCCAGTCTTCGATTTCCGGATAATATTTCTTGCGCCATGCACGCACGCGCGGATTCATGATCCGTAGCCAGACAGGTGGCACCATCGCCGCCATCGTCATCACCGGATAGCCATAGGGCAGTTGCGGTGCCTCATCTTCATCGTAGGTTTGCAGCAATGGAAAACGGCGATCAGGTTTGTAGTGATGGTCTGAATGGCGTTGAAGGTTAATCAGCAGCCAGTTGGACGCAAGTTGTGACGCGTTCCAAGAATGGCGCGGTAGAACATGTTCGTATTTTCCGTCCCCAAGGTGTTTTCGGGTTAGGCCGTAATGTTCGACGTAGTTTACGATTTCCAGCTGCCACATAGAAATGAAAGCTTGGTATGCGAACAGGCCAAGCCCGATCCAACCACCGATCCAAACTGCGATCGTGATCATAACGATTTGCAAAGCGGCATATCGCCAGAACGGGTTGGAGCGGTGATGCCAGGGCAGGTTCTTGCGTGCCAACATCGCGGCTTCTGCTTTGAATGCTGAAACGGGTTGTTGATGAAGGACGCGGAAGAAATACTTGTGGAAACCCTCATTGTAGCGGGCTGTTACGGGGTCGCGTGGGGTGCCAACATACCGATGATGCACCAACAGATGCTCGCTTCGGAAATGCGAATAAAGCGACATTGAAAGCAGGATGTCAGCAAGCCAACGCTCAAATTTTGGTTTCTGATGGGCAAGTTCGTGGGCGTAAACGATACCGATTGTACCAGACATCACGCCAAGCCCGAAGGCGAGGCCGATCAGTTCCCAGACGTTCAGGTGCCCCGATGCTGTGACGTACCAAATGATACCAAAGAGGGTCACAAACTGTAGCGGTGCCCAAATTATCGTGACAAGGCGATACCAAAATAGTTCGCCTTCAGATGTTTCTAGATCCGCATTGGCGTCATAGGTCCCTGCAATCGCGTCGATTGCGGTGAACAAATACCATGTCATGATCGGCATCAAAAACACCGTCCAACCGCCATAAATCGCCTCGATCCAAGCGACAGGAACGAGGCCGACGGAACACCAGAACGGGGCCGCGCGTGTTATGCGGGCCATGTTAGTGGGCGATACGATAGGGAAAGATGTCATGACAAACTCCGGTTTGGGCGGAGTATAGCGCTTCGCGGGTTACGCTCAAACATGGCGTAGCGTCGCGTTGGCGATTGTGTAAGCCTTTTGCATCACGGTGGGGAGGGCGGTGGCGTCAAATTCCTCTTCGGGAATGAAGTGCCCACGATCTGGAACTGCATCCACCGGCAGCCAAGCGGTTTGAACCCTTAAGATCAGGTGGAAATGTGTGAACGTGTGGCGTGCGTGTTCATTTAGTTCAGTCCAATCTGTCGAATACGGAGATGCACCATTAGGGTCTTCGTTCCATTCGGTTGTTGGCCACCCAAGCATGCCACCTAGAAGTCCTTTGTCGGGACGCGTTTCCAGCAACCACGCGCCATCTGCACGCCGTGCGATATAGGCAATGCCAGTGCGTGTTGGTTTGGGTTTCTTTGGGGTTTTCTTGGGTAATTCCAACTGCGTTCCAGCAGACTGTCCATCACATTCTTTGCGAATAGGACAGATGTCGCAGGCCGGATTCTTAGGTGTGCAAACCGTTGCGCCAAGATCCATCACCGCTTGGGCGTAATCGCCGGGTCGATCGCTAGACGTATGGCGCTGGGCGTATTTCATGAAAACAGGCTTGGCGGCGGGCAGGGGTGTGTGATCATCATACAGTCGCGCCATAACGCGTTCGACGTTGCCATCGAGTACGGTTGACGGCTCATCGAATGCAATCGCTGAGATCGCGGCGGCAGTATATGGGCCGATGCCGGGCAATTCGATGAGGGCATCGTAAGTTTGCGGGAAAATTCCAGCGTGATCCTGAACCACGGTCCGGGCGCATTTCAAAAGATTGCGCGCCCGAGCGTAGTAGCCGAGACCAGCCCACGCCGCCATCACATCGGCATCCTTTGCCGACGCGAGGCCTGCAATGGTTGGCCAAAGGGTTGTGAACTTTTGATGGTATGCCCGAACGGCGGCGACGGTTGTCTGCTGAAGCATCACTTCCGACAACCAAACTGCGTAAGGATCGGGGCGTTTTCCGGCTTTTCGCGCAGCCGGCATCACACGCCATGGCATTTCGCGGGCATGGATATCGTACCAGTCTAAAAGGGCGTTCGTTATGTCACGCAATGTTTATGACCTATTAAGCTTGGTTTCTCTGGCGTTGTTGTGCCAGAGGTTTAGACTAGCGTACAAAGATGAAACAGCCACGTCCTCATAGCACCACGCGCGGATTCTCTCGTGCTGTCACCCTGATGCAAAAACGCATTCGTGGGGCAACCGAAACGCGTGGGTTCGCGCAATCACGTGTTTTGACCCATTGGGCTGAGATTGTTGGCGAAGCCACCGCCAAAATCGCGCATCCGGTTGATGTTGGCTATGCCAAGGGCGGGTTTGGCGCGACACTGACGGTTCTGACTTCCGGCGCACAAGCGCCGATGCTTGAGATGCAGAAAGAGCAGATTCGCGAAAAGGTGAATGCGTGTTATGGATATAACGCGATCGCGCGCATACGTATCACGCAGACAGCGGCCACAGGATTTGCTGAGGGACAGTTGGCGTTCGACCACGGTCCCAAAACACCACGCGGCCCTAAACCAGAAGCACAGGCGGCAGCCAAAGACCTTGCCGAACCTGTCGAGAATGAAGACTTACGCTCCGCCCTCGCGGCATTGGGCGCAAACGTAATTAGTAAACGTCCTACAAAGACATAAAATTCACACCTGAAAGAAGACCTGATGAACAAATCTGTCCTAACTTCCGTTGCTGCTGTTGCCATTGTCGCCGTTGCAGGTGGCGCTTGGTTCATGAACCGCACACCAGCAAATGCTGAAACCGCAAGCATTGTCGCTCCTGATGCCATGAATGAGTTTGATGTCGTTGAAATGATCCAAGGCAATCCTGACGCCGCGGTTCAAGTTGTTGAATACGCATCCTACACTTGCCCGCACTGTGCGAACTTCCACGCAGATCAGTATCCTCAGATCAAAGAGAACTACATCGACACGGGTTTGATCGGGTTCACATACCGCGAAGTCTATTTTGACCAGCCGGGCCTGTGGGCGTCTATGGTTGCCCGTTGTGGTGGCGAGATGCGCTTCTTTGGCATTACGAACCTGCTATTCGAAAACCAGCAAGACTGGGCACGTGCCGGAGATGGTGCAGCAATCGCGCAGTCATTGCGTAACATTGGTAAGGTCGCTGGCTTGTCAGACGAAGAACTCGACGTTTGCATGACGGATGCAGACAAAGCGCAAACACTTATGGCTTGGTATCGCACGAACGGCGACGCAGACAACGTTCAGGGCACGCCGACGTTCCGCATCAACGGCGAAGAGTACTCCAACATGACCTATGCGGACTTCGCTGAGGTTCTTGACGAAAAGTTGGCTGAAGCTAACTGATGACGCCACTCGCTGGCTTAAAAGTCGTTGAGCTGGCCCGCATTCTGGCGGGCCCTTGGGCTGGTCAATTGTTTGCCGATATGGGTGCTGAGGTCATAAAGGTCGAAGCGCCGAGTGGCGACGATACCCGCACATGGGGCCCTCCGTTTATTGAACACGACGGTGAGACGTCAGCGGCGTATTTCCACGGGTGCAATCGCGGCAAGAAGTCGGTCGTGATTGATTTTCGTACCGAAGCTGGCAAAGCCGCGCTGCTGTCGTTGCTTAGCGACGCAGACGTCATAATCGAGAATTTCAAAGTCGGTGGACTAGCGAAATATGGGTTGGACTATGCGACCCTTAAGGAAAGCCACCCGCGGTTGGTTTACTGTTCGATCACCGGTTTTGGCCAAGACGGACCGTATGCGGCGCGCGCGGGTTACGACTATATCATCCAAGGTATGTCAGGTCTGATGTCTGTCACGGGTGAACCCGATGGCCAGCCGCAAAAGGTTGGCGTGGCGGTGACTGATATCTTGACGGGTCTCTATGCAAGCAACGCTATTTTGGCGGCTGTGCATCAACGTCACCAGACGGGGCGTGGGCAACAAATTGACCTCGCGCTTTTGGACGTTGCTGTTGCGACGACAGCAAATCAGGCGATGAACTATCTGGCGACCGGTACCTCCCCAGAACGGCTCGGAAACGCACACCCGAACATCGTTCCGTATCAGGTTTTCGAATGTGCGGATGGGCATGTGATTATTGCTGTTGGCAATGACGGGCAGTTCCGGAATTTCTGTAAGGTGTTGGGTGCCGAAGAACTGGCCGATGAATCGCGTTTCGCGACCAACCCTGCACGTCTCGAAAATCGCGATGTATTGGTGCCGATTCTGGCCGACAAAATGCTAGCTTGGACAAAGTCGGATGTTATGGCGGCTTGCGAGGCGAATGGTGTTCCCACAGGCCCTATTAACACGTTTGAAGATGTGTTTGCGGACCCGCAAGTTATCGCACGCGGGCTAAAGCTGGACATTGATGGCGCGCTTTCAGTTCGCCCGCCGATCCGGTTTTCGGACGCTGAGCTTTCGCTTGATCGACCGGCACCAAAGTTAGGGCAAGATCAGGATATTATTGGGGAGTGATCCCAATCTGGGCAAGCTTTGCATCAAGCAACGTCCAGTCCGACACAGACAACCGCACGGGCAATACAGAAACCTTTGCGCGGAACGCATCGGGTAGACGCACAGCGTCTTTCTCAGTCGTCACGAGGTTAAGGCCCCGCGTTTTCGCCTCTGTCTCCAGTCGCGTTAATAAAGCGTCGGTGAACGGCTGATGATCATCCAATGCCTCACCTCTTACCACGTCAGCACCCAGTCCCTTTAGTGTCGCAAAAAACTTTTCGGGGTGTCCAATTCCTGCAAAGGCAAGCACGCGTTGACCTTGCCAAGGCATGCCCGTTGGTAAGGGGTCCAGCTGCCCATCAAGGCGGGCGCAATTTGACGGCAAGGCAGGCTGAAACGCATTGCGTGCGTGCGCTGGACCGATCACCAACATCGCGTCCGCGCGTGCAAGCCCACGATCGGCCGGCTCTCGCAAGGGTCCCGCCGGAATTGTGCAGCCGTTGCCAAACCCTTTGACGGCATCAACAGTTACGATGCTAAGATCTTTGAACACGCGGGGATTTTGAAAACCGTCATCCAGAAGGATCAACGTCGCACCCGCGCCTTCAGCCGCCATAACCCCAGTCGCGCGATCCTTTGAGACCCAAGTTGGCGCGAATTGCGCGAGCAGCAGAGGTTCATCACCAACGTCTGCCGCACGGTGCTCGCTTGGGCTAACCAACACCGGCCCTTCCAACGCACCACCGTAGCCGCGACTGACGATATGGGGTGTTTGGCCCATTTCAATCAGCTTTTGCGCCAAAGCGATTGCAGTTGGCGTTTTACCTGTACCGCCAGCATTAATGTTTCCGATGCAAATGACTGGAACTTTTGCGTGATGCTTTGGCGTTTGCCTGACGCGTCGCGCAGTTGCAGCGGCGTAGAGCATTCCAAGCGGTGACAAGAGAAAAGATAGCACAGCTTTGTTGCGGTACCAGAAAAGTGGTGGTCTCATTGAGCGTCCCCAGCGTTTTCGCAATGCCGTACAGCGTCCTGAACGAGGCTGTTGATGACCTCGGCATTGTGCGTGATTTCCGCCCATCCAGCCATTGCCATGCGCGCAGTTTGCTCAGGCGAAATCAACGCACCAACAGCAATGCCAAGTTCGCCAGCTGTTCTGATTTCACGGCAAGCTTGCGCCTCTGACAGACGAACGTAGCGCGATTCGTGCGGCGCCTTTCGCGGACCGTGAATAATTGCCGATCCAAGAACAATAGGCTCAAACGGTGACGCCGCATCGCCGCTGCCAAGCGTCCCACCCATAAAAGTTAGCGGCGCAATCCGATACCACAAACCAAGCTCTCCCTCGATGTCAGCGACGTAGGCTTGCTGTTCCGGCATCGGGCTATCGCCCTGCGAACGCACACCCACTTTCAAGCCTGCTTCGCGCAGTGTCTCGGCTAATTGTTGGCCACTATCAACGTCGCGCGGCGCAATGATCATCAACAACCGGTGGCTTTTGCGGCTGGCTGATAAATGCGCGGCGGCCATGTGTTTTACCTCGTTTGGAACCACATCAGCAGCAAACCAAAACGGACGTGTTCCTAGTGCTTCGACAAGAACGGTAAGTTCATATTGGTTGTGGGGAAGGGCGATGGGTTCTTCCAAGATCGGGCCGGTGGCGGTTACTTTGTCCCGCGAAACACCGCCACGAATAAGACGGGTCGCCGTTGCGCCATCAGCGGTCAAAATCCGCGAGAACGGAACCGCCGCGTTGCGCGATGCGCCAGGCAACCAACGTGATCCGCCGGTAAACAAGGTGCTGACGCGTGCATTTATCAGGGTCGCGCCGATCTCGTTTTTCGCGACAAGACGTAACAGCACAGGACGAATTGGCCCCCCATTCCAGATCAAAAACTGTGGCTGCCATCGTGCAAGAAAATCGCGTGTTCTGGCCGGGCTGTCAGTCGGGACTTGTACCACTTCAACGCCATCCGGCACGTCTGCAAAAGACGGTATGATGTCCTCGGAAGCGGTGATCAGAACGTCATTATGGTCCAGAAACCGAATTGCGAGTGAAAGAGTTGTGGTGACTTCGTCTGCGTCGCCGCAATGAACCCAAATCACCGCCCCAATTCCCGCTTAGCCGAGTTCTTCGGTCGAAGAGGCTTCAACACCTTCTTCGCGCAGCCGATGAATGTGCGCGATGAAGTAACGCATATGCGCGTTGTCGACTGTCTTTTGTGCTTCGGATTTCCACGCGTTGAACGCAGTCTCGTAGTTTGGGAACATGCCAACGATGTGAATGTCTTCGACATCCTTAAATGCATTTTTGGTTGGATCGATGAGTTCGCCGCCAAAGACGAGGTGAAGACGCTGAGACATAGGGCACCTGTGGGTCAAATTACGTTGCAGCGACCCTATGGCTTAGGGCGCGAATGGTAAAGCGTATCAGGCAAGTGCTTCGATAAGTGCCGCGTGAATTCCGCCTGCTGCGACGGTACCGTTTATTTGCGGATGCGGATTATTGAAAATGGCCGTTTTACCGGCTTGGTCGCTCGCGGTGCCGCCAGCCTCAGAGACGATTAGCATACCGGCAGCAACGTCCCACTCCCACGTCGGACGCAGCGTGAGCATTCCGTCAAACCGACCCTCGGCGACTAACGCAAGACGATACGCAAGCGAAGAGCGGAACGCACGCTTAAACGGGGGTGCTGTGGTTGCCCAGTATTTTGGATCCATGTTTGGCTTGGAAGACAGGACCGTCGCGGTATCGATAGGTTTATCCCCTGGCGCAAAAAGGGGTGCGCCGTTTAGCGACGCACCGCCACCCAATGTTGCCGTATACATCGCGTCCCGCATAGGAAGGTAGACGACCGCTGCGGTGACGATGCCATTCTCAGTTACCGCCAATGAATGCGCCCAATCTTTGCTGCCTTCGATGAACGAACGTGTCCCATCGATAGGGTCGATGATGAACTGGCGGTCTGTTTTTAGGCGTCCGTCGCCGTCTTCGGTTTCTTCTGACAACCAGCCGTAATCTGGCCTTGCGCCTTGCAGGTCTGCAGAAAGTTGGCGGTTCACATGCAAGTCGGCCTCGGTCACGGGGCCTTGGCCGTCGGATTTTTCCCAAATCTCGGGCGAGGCATTGAAATACCCTCGCGCGATGTCGCCCGCAGATCGTGCGGCGTCGATCAAAAGTTTAAGGTCAGTGTTAGGCACCGGCGAGTGTCATCCCGTCGATCATCAACGATGGAATGACCCGACTGAAATGTGTTCGTGCATCGTTCGCGGGTATAATCCGCGCCAGCATATCGTGCAGGTTACCGGCGACCGTACATTCGTTTACAGGGTAAGAAATTTCGCCATTTTCAATCCAAAAACCAGATGCACCGCGTGAATAGTCACCTGTGTTGGGGTTGATCGTTGACCCGATCATCGAAGTGATAAGCAGCCCTGTTCCCATGTCTTTGATGATGTTGGCAGGGCTTTGTTCGCCTTGCGTCAGTGTTAGATGTGAAACAGATGGCGACGGCGGGCCGGATGTGCCGCGGGATGCTGAACCAGTGCTTTGAAGCCCAAGTTTGCGGGCAGTGGCGAGGTCCATTGTCCAACCCGTGAGTACGCCATCATCGATGATTTTGCGTTCAGCCGTTGGAAGGCCCTCACCGTCAAACAAGCGCGATCCGGCAACGCGGGCGCGGTGTGGTGTTTCGATCAGGTTCATGCCTTTCGGCAAAACCTGCTTTCCATCTTTTCCAAGCAACCAAGACGATCCCCGTGCGATCATCGCGCCGTTGCTAGCGGCCAGTAGGTGGCCGATTAAGGATGACGCGATACGTTCATCAAACAAAACCGGATAGGTGCCTGTTTTCGGTTTGCGAGCGCCGTGTCGTGCAACAGCGCGTTCCCCCGCGATGCGACCAATCTCAGCCGCGTCGCGCATGTCGGAGAGGTGGATGCGGCTGTCAAAATCATAGTCGCGCTCCATTCCAGTTCCGCTTCCTGAAATCGCAACAGAGCTAAGCGAGTGGCCTGTGCTTTCGGAACCGCCTGAAAAACCATTGGAGGCAGCCAGATGGGCCTGACGGCGACCGTAAGTTGCAGACGTAGACTGAACCTGCGCAACGCCATCGACGGCCATCGCTGCTGCCTCGGCGATGCGGGCCTGCTCTTCCAGCCACTTTGGATCGGGCTCATCATTTGCATCAACGAGGTCCAAACGCGTCGCATCAATGTCGGTCGCCAGCTGGTTTGCGTCCGCGATACCAGCGTGTGGATCTTCTGGTGCTTCGTTCGCCATCGCGACGGCACGTGCGGCCATTTCCTCGACGGTGCGATCACTGATGTCAGATGCGGAAACGTTGGCAGAGCGATACCCAACAAAAACCCGCAAACCGATGTCCGTGCTTTCGGATCTTTCCGCCTGTTCAAGCACGCTGTTGCGCACGTCAATTGATACAGAGGTACCAGCAACGGCAACTGCATCGGCGCTATCAGCGCCCGCAGCTTTGGCGGCATCAATCAATCGGTGTGTGAGGTCTGCAAGTGTTTTGGTCATGTGACGTCCTTTACTTGCCTCAGGACGTAATGTGAGACGAGGCGACCCGCAAGTGTAGGCCGCCTCGAAATGTTGTTACAGAAGGCGTTAAGCCCAAAGTTTACTGAAGTCGTTGGCCGTTGGCCAAAACGTGCCCTTCGCTGTTCACTTCAAGAACAGTTTCCAGCATGTCGTCGCCAACAGGCGTGGCGAACATACCCATCATCATGCGTGGCATCATCAGATCTTCTTCAGGAATTATACCCATCGCAACCAGCTTATCCATCAGCGCGTTCGCACCGTTTAGGTTAACGGTTACTGTCCCTTCAGGGCGCGCAATACCCGGAATTGTCTGGAAATCGGTCCAGTCAAACGTCATCGCACCGGTGGCCGTTGCTTCAGCGCCGACAGCGGCAATGCGCAGGTTTTCGATGGTTACTTCGTCAACTTCGATTGGTGGAGGCCCCATCAGACCGACCATCGCTGCGATGTCGAGCAGGTCCATACCGTTCGTGCCCAAACCGGTGATGTCGAATGAAATCTCTGCAGGATCGCGTGGCAATTGGCCTGCTGGATCAATCATGCCCCAGATAGACTCGCCAATGGTAACGTCCTTCAGGCCCGTCGCGATGCGGAAATCTTGTGGCTCATCAGATGCATTCAACGGAACGTCATAGTCCATTGAAAGCGCGCCGATGCCAAGATCTAGCTCACCTGGGAACAGCATCGGTTCAAACATTGTCATCGCAAAGGAATTTGCTTCGCCGTTCATAGCGAGACCTTCCTCAGTGAAGGAAAGTGTAAACTCTTGCGCGCCAGTTGATGTTTTCTGGGTGTTGATGACATCACCATCCAGCGTGGTTTCTGTCGAAGACGAATTGCCTTCTCCAGTGCTTCGGGCGACCACAGACAAACCGTTTCGAAGCGCTTCAGACAAGTTCATGATGTCAGAACCGCCAACCTGGAATGTCGCGTCGATTGAAGACGTCATCGGCTGGGTGATTTGCTGGCTGCGCGACGTGATATTGTCGACGTTGAATGTGAAGTCCGCTTCTGATGCGCCGACTTCTGTATCGGCTGTGTATGTAATCAGGTTGCCTTCTGTCACTTGGGACGTGCCACCCCAGTTGGCGAGGGTCATGAAACCTTCAACGGCGATTTTCTCGAGGCCGGTTGCACCGTCTACGGTAACGTCGCCAATTTCGAAACGCAGGTTGTTGCCTTCGGAAACGTACGCGATGTCACCTGGGTTGCCTGACGCAGTTACTGTGTAACCATCGTGGGTCATGGTTGCCGTCGCGCTAAAGCTGCCTTCGCCCTGCGCGCCGCCTGCGACGGTGAGCGTCATCGGGGATGGGTATTCGATCGTTACAGAACCGTCGCCGTTTTCAATCATCGACACTGCGTCAGTCTTGATCTGAAAGCTCGCGATGCCTTCTGGGAGAATGACGTTGATCTCTGGGTTAACCAGCTGATCACCAGAAATTTCACCGCTCAATGTAGCGCCCATTCCAGCGTACAATGCTTGCTGGTTTGACCATACATCTGCTGCGTTTACATCTGCCATTGCTGGCGCTGCGAGGGCAGTGGAAAGGGCGATAAAACTCGTCGCCAAACGATACGTCATGGTTTGTCTCCTAAAAAATGTGCGGCGCCTGAACCATTCAGACGCCGCTAAAATGTTACTCTTGTTGAATTCTAACGAAGTCGCTGACCATTTGCGAGAAGGTGACCTTCGCTGTTCACTTCAATCGTCGAGGTAAGCATATCGTCGCCAACAGGCGTCGCGAACATGCCAAGCATCATACGTGGCATCATCGCTTCTTCTTCCGGGATCAGGCCCATTTGAATGAGCTTGTCGACCAACCCGTTCACACCGTTGATTGCAAAATCAACTTTGCCTTCAGGGCGCGGCAGGCCGTCGAATGTTTCAAGATCGCTGTTGTCGAAAGTAAACGCGCCTTCCCCCGTAATTTCGGCACCCGCACCGCGAACCGTTAGCTCAGTAATCTGGGCACCGTTAAGCTCACCAGGAATGTCGGACATCATCGCGGCTTCTTGCTGCGCTGGATCAAGGAAATCGAAGAACGGCGTAACTTGCGCATCTAAGCCAAGGGCAATTGTCAGCGCATCACGCGGCAGAATGTTCTGAGGATCCGCCATGTTCCAAATGGCATCGCTGACCGCGAGATCGGTGAAGTCGAATGCCAAACGCGCGTCACGCGGGCCATCTTCGCTTTGGCTCAGCGGGATTTGGAAATCGAAGCCGTATTTGCCCATTGATACATCAAGCGGGAAGGGAATTTCTTCCGGGATCAGCATGCTGATGTTAATATCGTGAGATTCACCAATGTAGGCGATGCCATCAATATCCATGTCAAAGCCAAGTGAGCCGCGATCAACAGACGCGGTTCCTGATGCAGCTTCTCCATCAACGTCAATGTCAAACGCATAGCTGACAGCGCCAAAGGTGTATCCACCCTCGAGCGCCAAACCGTCGACGAACGGAGGCATCTCTGCCTCCATGTCCATATCCATCGGCGTGGCGATGTTTGCGAACATATCAAGGTCAGCAAGGTCAGCGTTCGCGCTTACGATCCCGTCACCGTCAATCTCGTTGAACAGAATATCGATATCGAGAGCGCCAACATTAAACGCGTAAGCGATGCGTGTCAGGTTGTCGGACTTTACCGAATACGTGCCCGCAAGGTCGATCATCGCGAACATAGCGTCCTTCAGTTCAACTTCCTCGCCCGCCTGACCTTCAAGGCTATCAACGCTGATCGCATATCTGTCAGCTTTGATGTCATAAACCATCGCCTCGGGGTCGCCGGATACATTCAGGACCATGCCTTCATGCTCGACAGCAAGGTTAACCGCGGAAGGATCGCCATATTCTGGTGTGAAATTCAGTTCGATTGGGTAGTTGTCCGGCACCGTAATTGTGACCGTGCCGTCGCCATTTTCCACGAGCATGATGTCACCAAGGTTTGCGGAAACCGATGCTTCATCATCAGACATTTCGATTTTTACGTCAGATATTGTCAGCGTATCACCAGACATATCTTCACCACTTGTGGTGAATCCTTGGCCGTAAACTTCCATTTGGTCGGTCCAATTGTCCCACACTTGCTGAGCTGTGACATCTGCTGTCGCGGTGGTACCGCACAAAACAGCGGCGATGATTGCGGAATGGCGAATGCTCTTCATGGAATGGCTCTCTATTCAAAAAAATGTTGCGCAGAGCTTTTCAAGTCTGCGCAGTAGGGTCAAGGTCAGGAAAACGTTACGGCATGTCTTAACATAGTACTGCGGGCGCAGTTTTCGAGAGGATCGAGCATGGATTTGAAGAACAAGGTTGTTTTGATCACGGGCGCAAGTCGCGGCATTGGTGCGGCCAGTGCGCGGGCTTTCGCCGACGCGGGTGCGAAGGTCGCGTTGGTTGCGCGTTCCGGTGCCCAAATAGCGGAACTGGCCGCTGAAATTGGCGATGCGGCAATCGCCATTCCGTGTGACGTGTCGTCCTTTGATGACGTTGTGCGCGCGATTGGTGAAACGGTTAGCGCCTTTGGGCCGCTTGATGTTTTCATCGGTAACGCTGGTCTTCTGGACCCGATCAGTCACTTGGCAGAGGCCGATCCCGATGCATGGGGCAAAACGATTGATGTGAACCTTAAGGGGGTTTTCAACGGGATGCGGGCTGCGATGCCTGATATGATCAAGCGCGGCAAAGGAACAATTATTACGATTTCTTCGGGTGCCGCCCATGGCCCTGTTGAAGCCTGGTCGTCCTACTGTTCGTCTAAGGCAGGCGCCTACATGCTGACGCGATGCGCGGACAAAGAAGCCCGTGAACACGGGTTGCGCATTCTGGGCTTGTCCCCCGGCACTGTCGCGACTGACATGCAGCGCGACATCAAGGCGTCGGGAATCAACCCTGTTAGCCAGCTTGAATGGAGCGATCATGTCCCACCCGAATGGCCCGCAAGAACGCTTGTGTGGATGTGTAGCGAAGAAGCTGATGAATTCTTGGGTGACGATGTTTCCCTGCGCGACGAACGCGTACGCAAGAAGGTTGGCTTGATATGATTGATGCAATCGTTTCCGACGGTGCGTTGACGCTCAAGATCAACCGCCCCGACAAAGCGAATGCCTTAACCGAAGCCATGCTATCTGAGCTTGCTGACTGCGTTGAACGCGCTGACCAGCCCGTGCTGGTTATCACCGGCGTCGGTAAAGTATTTAGCGCAGGTGCCGATCTTGATGATGTGCGTGGCGGGACGCTGGCGACTTCGACTGAATGGGAGCGCCTTTCGTCTGCGGTGGCATCATTCAAGGGCCTTAGCGTTGCATCGTTGAACGGGTCCTGTGCGGGTGGTGCATTGGGAATGGTGCTGGCCTGCGATCTGCGTATTGCCGTTGAGACCGCGAAGTTCTTTTACCCTGTGATTAAGATTGGCGTGCTGCCACAGCCTTCTGACCCAAATCGGATGCGTGCGTTGATCGGTCCGTCGGCAACGAAACGCATATTACTGACAGGCGCTAAAATTGATGCACCTGAGGCCCTCGCGATCGGGTTGATTGACCAGATCAGCGACGCAAACCTTGCAGCTGATACCATTGATCTTATCGAACCCGCGCTGAAAGCGAGCCCAACACAAGTTAAAGCAATCAAAGCACTGATCGGTTGATGATGCCCGTTTTAATGAAAGCCCACGTGGTGTAATGGAACAATATGAATGATCTTTTGAACACCGCCCTAAGCTACGTGATGCCGGTCTTTGAATTCGCGATAGCTTGGATGATTGACCCCGCGAACTGGGTGCAGTTTGCCCTTTTGGTTGGTGCTTACTTTGCTGCGGTATTCATTACCCGTAAGTCCAACCCGCGGATCACGAAGCTACTGACGCCGGCCAAAGACAGCTCCACGATCCTTTCACATGCTCGGCGGTTCATCCTGATTTTCCTTCCACTGCTTTTGCCGCTTTTGGCGTTTGGATTGACAGCGATTGGCGAACAAGTAACCCGTTCGATTTTTGGCTCAGGCGAAGTCATTGCGTTCGGTAAGCGCGTCTTCCTGTTCCTCGCAGCGCGGGCTTTTGTGCGCGACATGCTCAGCGATCCATTGTTGAAAATGATCGGCAAGTTGGTTCTTGTTCCGTTAGCAGCGGTCTATGCGCTGGGCTTTCTTGATCCAGTTCTCGCATGGCTCGAAGCGACGGTGGTACCCTTGGGTAATATGTCGTTTTCTGTGTTGGGGCTTTTGCGGTTTCTTGTGGTCGCGACGATCATGTTTTGGCTTGGCCGTTGGTCCAACGACCAAAGTAGCGCGATCATTGAAAAGCAGGAAATGCGGCCTGCAACACGGCAGTTGGCCGCCAAAGCGACCGAAATCGCGATCTTTGGCGCTGCATTTTTGGTGGCGATGAACATCGCAGGTGTTCCACTGACATCACTTGCGGTTTTAACCGGTGCGCTTGGTGTTGGTATCGGTTTTGGTCTTCAAAAGATTGCTTCGAACTTTGTGTCGGGCGTTATCCTGCTGCTCGAGGGGCAGGCGACTGTCGGTGACTATGTTGAGCTTGATGGCGGTGAGGCCGGCACGATCGTTAAGATGACAGCGCGTGCTGCTATTTTGGAAACATACGACGGTAAATGGATTGTTGTCCCGAACGAAGACTTCATTGTTACGCGTGTTATCAACTATTCCGATAGTGGTTCCGCGAACCGGTATGACGTCACCTTTTCCGTGAGCTATGACACGGACATCAACAAAATCCCTGACATCGTTGTGCCCGCAGTTGCCGCGCTTGATTTTGTGCTGAACGACCCGATGCCACCTGATGTTGAGCTAGAGAATTTTGGCGACAGTGGGATCGATTTTATCGTCGAGTTCTGGGTCAATGGTATCGATGATGGCCGCTACAAGTATCGCAGCCATGTGCGTTTCGCTGTTTGGAATGCGCTTAAGGATGCTGGCATTGAAATTCCGTTCCCGCAACGTGTCGTCGAAATTAAGGGTGGATTCCCCGCTGGTTTGACTGAATGACCGACGCTTTGATTATCGGCGGCGGCCCCGCCGGATTGATGGCGGCTGAAGTTTTGTCAGCGGCAGGACGTTCTGTCGTTGTTGCGGAAGCAATGCCGACTGTTGGTCGCAAGTTCTTGATGGCGGGAAAGTCCGGCTTGAACCTAACGAAGGCAGAACCAAAACCCGCGTTCAATGCGGCGTATGGTGATGCTTCAACAGCTCTTTCTGACATATTATCTGCATGTGGCCCCGATGATGTTGTCGCTTGGGCCGAAGGGCTAGGGCAAGATGTTTTTACGGGATCGACCGGTCGTATTTTTCCCAAACAGATGAAGGCTTCTCCGCTGTTGCGCGCGTGGCTTACGCGGTTGGTGGGTCAAGGCGTTACGATCAATACACGCTGGTGCTGGACTGGTTGGGACGGCGATATCGCTATGTTTGACACGCCTGATGGCCCTGAAAGAATAACCGCGAAAACAACAATTCTTGCGATGGGCGGCGCAAGCTGGAAACGCCTTGGCTCTGATGGACGTTGGGCCAAACATTTTTTGGGTGATGTCGCCCCGTTTCAACCTGCAAACATGGGGTTTTCCTTCGACTGGTCAACCCACATGACCCAGCACTTTGGTGCAGCGGTTAAGGGAACAAAGTTGACAGCTGGCAACACAACATCCCGTGGTGAATTCATCATTTCCAGCAAAGGCATCGAAGGCGGCGGCGTCTATATGGTGTCTTCCGCTGTTCGCGATGGATCACAGCTGAGTCTGGACCTTTTGCCTGAGATGTCCGTCGATGCGATCGCGGCCAAACTAGATGCGCCAAAGGGAAAACAATCGACCGCTAACATGCTGCGCAAGGCGTTAAAACTGGATCCAGTTAAACGCGCTTTGTTGAACGAGCTTGGCCGAAATTTAGACGCACCCCTTGCGCAGAAAATTAAGGCCCTGCCATTTCCAACGCTCACACCGCGCCCGATTGATGAGGCGATCTCAACGGCAGGTGGCGTTCGGTTTGATGCCCTAACTGACGACCTTATGCTCAAGTCGCACGAGGGGGTCTTTTGCGCTGGTGAGATGCTCGACTGGGAAGCGCCGACAGGTGGCTATTTGATCACCGGCTGCCTGGCTACGGGACGATGGGCCGGGCTTGCAGCTGCGCGACACCTTCAGACGTCGTAATAGTCGCGATACCAGTCAACGAAGGCTTTAACGCCCGTTTCGATGTCCGTTTTTGGGGAATACCCTGTGAGCTTTTGCAAAAGTGCACCATCAGCCCATGTCGCTGGAACGTCACCGGGTTGGATGTCCATGAAGTTCTTCTCGGCGGGCAATCCAGTCGCTTTCTCAATGGCCTCAATGAACGCCATCAACTGCACAGGTTCGCCGTTGCCGATATTCACGATCCGGTGCGGCGCAACGGGGGAAAGGCTGTCGTCATCCGGCACCACGTCTGAACGTTCTGGCGCTGCGTCCAACAACAGATGAATTCCGCGAACAAGGTCCGTGACATAAGTAAAATCGCGGGACATATCGCCATGATTGTACACATCAATCGGGTCGCCGTTCAGTACTGCTTTCGTAAACTTGAAAAGCGCCATATCGGGACGCCCCCAAGGGCCGTAAACCGTGAAAAATCGAAACATCGTCGTCGGGATGTCGTAAAGATGGGCGTAGGAGTGCGCCATGACTTCGTTCGATTTCTTGGTCGCCGCATAGAACGACATTTGCGTGTCGGCCTTGTCCGTTTCAGCGTAAGGCATCTGCGTGTTCGCGCCGTAAGCCGAAGACGTGGACGCCAATAACAGGTGCTTAACGGGTGTCGCGCGCACGGCCTCAAGTAGATTGAAGGTCCCGATGATGTTGGCCTCAACGTATGAGCGCGGCTCATCGATGGAATAGCGCACGCCTGCTTGCCCAGCCAAGTGCACAACAAAATCCGGCTTTTCCGCTGCAACGAGGTCCATCAACACTCCGTCTGCTTCGAGGCGATCATTAACCGCTTTGAATGCCTTGGACTGCAATAGGTTTGCTTGCCGCCGTTCCTTTAACCGGACATCGTAGTAGTCCGTCATCGCGTCAAACCCGATGACGTCAAACCCTTCCGCGAGCAGAAGTTTGCAAAGGTGATAACCGATGAATCCTGCTGATCCGGTGACGAGTACCTTAGGCATCAGGACTCACCCTCAGTTTTGGGTTCCAGCGGTGTGCGGCCGATAGAGATGTATGCGTCAAAGCCCGCACGCTTAGCGTCTTTCGTAGAATAGATATTACGCAAATCGGCCATGCGCGGTGTTGTCATGTGCTTCGCCATTCGTTTGAGGTCGAGACCGCGGAATTCGTTCCATTCCGTAAGGATTACCACAAGGTCGGCGTTACGCGCGGCTTTATATGCATCCTCTACCCAGTTTACGCCGGGCAGTAACGCTTCGCCCTCGTGCTTACCTTGAGGGTCAGTCACGCGCACTTTGGCGCCGCCACCGACAAGTGCCGGAATAATCGTCAATGCAGGCGCGTCGCGCATGTCATCGGTATTGGGTTTGAACGTGACGCCAAGAACGGCAACAACCTTGCCGTTAAAGCTGCCATCACACAGGTCGAGAAGCTTATCGACCATGCGGCGTTTGACCTCTTCGTTGACCTTGATCACGGCCTCGGTGATTTGCATCGGCACCGCGTGCTCTTGGCCGATACGTGCTAAAGCTTTGGTATCTTTTGGAAAACAAGATCCGCCATAGCCTGGGCCAGCATGCAAGAACTTGTTGCCGATACGCCCATCAAGGCCCATACCTTTGCTGACTTGCTTGATGTCTGCGCCAGTGCGTTCGCACAGTGCAGCGATCTCGTTGATGAACGTAATCTTCGTGGCAAGAAACGCGTTGGCCGCGTATTTGATCATTTCCGCGCTTTCGAGATCGGTAATGACGATGGGAAAATCGCGCAAAAACAGCGGACGGTAAACGTCGTTCATGACGTCCCCAGCGCGATTGGATTGCACGCCAACAACAACACGATCAGGGCGCATGAAGTCATCAATGGCGGCACCTTCGCGCAGGAACTCCGGATTGGACGCGACGTCGAATTCGAGTTCAGGGTTGGTTTTGTGAACGACTTGTTTGACCTTGCGATTGGTACCAACAGGGACCGTCGATTTGGTCACAATGACAGTGTAATCCTTCGCGGCGAGGGCGATTTCCTCAGCCACCGCCATCACGAATGTGAGGTCTGCATGCCCGTCACCACGGCGCGTTGGCGTTCCAACGGCGATGAAAACAGCTTCTGCGCCATCGATTGCGGCAGTCAAATCCATTGTAAACGTCAGGCGCCCTGCGTCGACATTCTTGGCCATAAGTTCTTCGAGGCCAGGCTCATAAATTGGAACTTCACCAGCCTCCAGTTTGGCAATCTTGGCGGGGTCTTTGTCG
>CALBVZ010000032.1 GCA_937969445.1 uncultured Octadecabacter sp.
ACACCCGATCAAACACGTTCATCAACCCAGGCTCATGCGGTTTGGAATGCCCTTCAAAGCTGGCAGCGACAGCCTTTTTAATTTCCTGTGCGCTGAACACTTCATGATCCCCAACCGGAATGTCGTGGTTCTTGCCCATTAACAGATACAGGATGTCAATGTAGTCATCCCGCGTCTGTGGCCCATCCACAAGGAACCGCGCCCCTGCCCGCTGACGCAGCGCGTCGTCGACGTTTTCGGGGTAGTTCGAAAACATCCCGAACGTGCAGTTGCCGCGCACAACCGTATTGGCGCCCGCAAAGCTTTCCATCAAAACGGCCGTGATTTCCAACTGCCCTGCGCTGGATTGGCGATCCCCACGCTTACCTGCCAGCTGGTCGATATCGTCAATCGTGCCAAACCCGATGACATTGGGGTCAATCACATTGTTGATAAACGCCTTGGCGTTCTGGCCGGATTTACCCTGATAGCTGTCGATATTATCGGTGCTAAGGTTCTGATACCGGAACGGATAATCCGCGACCTTGCAGTACTCCGAAATCAGCCCCGCCATCATCTGGATCAGCGTCGTTTTACCGGTCCCCGGCGCGCCGTCCCCCATGAAGGTAAAGATAAAACCACCCAGCTCGGCAAACGGGTTCAGTTTGCGTTCAAAATCATAGGCCATGACCATCTTAGCCAGCTTCATCGCCTGATATTTGGCAATGTGGTTGCCCACGACCTCATTGGGTTTCTTGAACGTCATCGTCAGCGTGGACGACTTCGCCGCACTCGCAGGGCTGAACCCGCGAATGGTCAGGTCATCGGCTTCGACCTTCCAAGACGCATCGCTAAACGCAGCCAGCCGTGCGGCGGTGCTCGCCCGCGCCGCGACCTTTGCCATCAACTGTTCCGCATAGGCTAGAACCGTCGGCACAAGCCGCGCATCGCTGTCAGCAAACAAACCGATATCTTGGTCAAGCTCCCAAAGGGCCCCGTGCAGGGCGAGCGTGGAATTGTCGCTCAAGACCTCTTCGACCTCTCCAACCTCAACCGTTTCTTCACCCGCATGGGATGCCAGCAAGAACGAAGTGGCATTGCCAAAGACATACAGCACCGCCAAAGCCTCAGCCGCCAACAACTCGGAAAACTCGGTCTTCTTACCTGCCGCCAAAGACCCTTCAAGGTTGGCGCGTTTCAAATCCGCCAACCCCGTGCGGTCACTAAACTGCTCCCCCACGGCAAGCGCAATCGCCAAGGCGCGGCGCAACCCGTGTTGTACGCTGGCTTGCGTGGGCGACGTCAGCCCGTCACCATCATCCGCACTCTCAATACGCGCGGCCAGCTGCACACCTTCGGTGCGCGCAGTGGAGCGTGTCACCAAACCGGGCGTTGTCGTGCGAAACCGTCGCCGAGTGCCGATACCGCTGGATTTCTCCGGCGCAGCAACCTCTTTGGTTTCCGCAATACGGGGCGTGTGATCAAACCCCAAAACCATCGCAGTCGCAGCCTCGTAATGCTTCGCGATATCTTCCTCGCGCAGCTCCATCGTGTCACTTGTTTGGCTCATACTTACGTCCTCAAATCTATTTGTAACTCAACACGCTGCCGTTGGGCGAAACCACGAACTTGCGCACGTCTGAAAACCCTTCAGGCCGACGTTCTTCAAGGGCCTGATATGGGCGTTGCGGTAGGATGATGCTGCGTTCAACTTTCGAAGCACCGGACTCGGCACCGCGCCCTGCGAACGGGTCTAACGCAAACGTTTCGCGTTCAACCGTTCCGAACCAGCCGGATTTTTCACGGCGCGTTTCCGAGCTTACCAATTCCTCTTCCGTCCAAACCAGCGCCCAATCTTCGCCCACAGGCGCGCGCGCCAATTCCAAAACTTCACGCAGCGGACCAGCCTGCCGCGTGAACGCGTTGGAATACATTGGCCCCACGTGGAACCGACGCAGGCGTTTGGGGTGCAGGTCGTCGAAATCCTCATCGAACCCTTTTGCGATGGTCAACAATTTCAACCCACCCAAAGACTGCGCCATCAGATGCGCCTGAACTTCGGGCCCACGGCGGTCGTCCTTTGGCAGGCCAACGCGCCCCGTGTCCTCAAGCTCCATCATGTAGATCGTGGGCAGGTTGATCTGGCTGTCATAGACGGCCCAATGGATCAAAAATTCACGCCGCATCTGCTGTTTGTTGCCCAGCCAAATCGCCGTTGGATCATTGCGCGCCCAGAAAAGTTCACCCTTGGACAGCTCTTCGTAATACAACCGCTGACTCAGCGCATATTGCAGCTTCGTGGGGATTTCCTGTTCGTTCAGGATCACCCGCACCATGTCTTGCTTCAGCTGCTCAACCGAGCGCATGCCCGCTAGATGCTTGTCGGCCTGCGCAGCATCATTCGCCATGCTCAGAAGTTCGTTGTGAACCGGAAAGCCAGAGTCCACACGATCAAACGTCAGCTTACCTGCATGCGCAAAGCGCCCGCTGAAATGGTACTTATGCGCCAGCGCCTGAAACGTGTAATTCAGCCCGACGATATAGCGCGTCATCACCTCGACATCGCGCTTGGACAAACGGTTCTCAGCCTCAAGCGTCGCGGCAACGCGACCCAAGTGACCGATGATGCGTTCAAACTTGCCAAAATACCGCCGCGTTACGCGAGTGTCTTCGAGCTGGAAGTGGTCGTAGGCCGTATCAGTCATTTGGGGCCTTTGCGCTCAATTCTTGCCGCCATACGAGTTCTTATCACCGTCGCTACCATCGCGGGAACAGCGACCAGAATGAACAGCGCCCCGTAAACATGGTGCACGCTATTTTTCGCGCGATAGTATGCAAATGCGAGCGTGTGAAAACCAAACGCCGCAGCTATTGCGAGCTGCCGCATACCTAATCCCTAAGCCCCATACTGATTGCTATCGTGCTTCTCGACGATCTTCTGGAA
>CALBVZ010000033.1 GCA_937969445.1 uncultured Octadecabacter sp.
TCAGGCACCAAGATTTTCATCTCTGCTGGCGACCACGACATGGCCGACAACATTATCCACCTTGTTCTTGCAAAGATCCCAGGCGGGCCAGAAGGTATTAAAGGCGTCAGCCTGTTCATTGTTCCAAAGTTCATCGTCAACGACGACGGTTCATTGGGCGATCGCAACGGTGTCGATGTCGGCAAAATTGAAGAAAAGATGGGCATCCACGGCAATTCGACCTGTGTCATGAACTACGACAATGCCGAAGGTTACCTCATTGGCGAGATGCACAAAGGCATGCGGGCGATGTTCGTGATGATGAACGAAGCACGCATGGGTGTTGGCCTACAGGGCTACGCACAGGCCGAAATCGCGTATCAAAACGCAGTGGCCTATGCCAACGACCGTCTTCAGGGGCGCGCTGTGACGGGTGATGAAAACCCGGACGGCCCTGCCGATCCGCTGATCGTGCACCCTGATATCCGCCGCAACCTGATGGACCAAAAGTCCTTCGTCGAAGGCGCACGTGCGCTGACCTATTGGGGCACAAACCTGATCGACCGTGCCCATAAGAACGACGACGAAGCCGCAGAAGGCCTGATCTCTTTGATCACCCCCGTGATCAAAGGCTTCTTGACCGACAAGGGCTTTGAAACCGCTGTTGCGGCACAGCAAGTCTTTGGTGGCCACGGTTACATCGAAGAAACCGGCATGTCCCAATACGCACGCGACGCCCGCATCGCGATGATCTATGAAGGCGCAAACGGCGTTCAGGCGCTAGACCTTGTTGGACGAAAGCTGGCGCAGGACGGTGGCAAGCACGTGATGGCCTTCTTTGACATGATCAAAACGTTCATCTCTGACAACAAAGGCGATGAAGCGTATGAGGCTGATTTCCTTGAGCCACTGAAAGCCGCATCCAAGGACCTGCAGGCTGCTGGTATGTACTTTATGCAGAACGGCATGAAGAACCCGAACCACGCGCTGGCTGGGTCTTATGATTTCATGCACATGATGGGCCACGTCTGTTTCGGTTTGATGTGGGCACGTATGGCGAAGGCGTCGATGGATGCGCTTGCTGCGGGCGACACCGACACTGAATTCCACGAGACCAAGATCGCGACTGGTCGTTACTACATGGCACGCCAGCTTCCAGCGACAGGCATGCACTTGGCGCGGATCAACACTGGTGCCGATACTGTGATGGCATTGGACGCCGCAAACTTCTAAGCTTTGACTGGGGCGGGTTAAATCCGCCCCAGTCAATTCCTATATTAGAGGTCTCATGCCCAAACGTTTCCGCCTAACCCGCCGTTTTCCCTGCGCCATGACCGAAGACGGCTATCGCCGTTTGAAACGGTTTGCCAAAGAGGCTGGCTTGGATGAAGGCGAAGCGCTCTCATTCCTGTTTGAGAACTTTGATAGCATTATTGATGAAGATACCTTTGGGCACCGCCTACGGATCTTCAATTCAGAATTAGAAGCCCGCAAAAAATAACCCCGGCCAAACGGCCATCGCCCTTGGAAGGGGAAATACATGATAAAGCTACATTGCTTCGGAGAAAGCGGAAACGCATATAAAGCCGCCCTGACGCTTGAACTGACTGAGGCCGAATGGGAGCCTGTTTACGTTGACTTCTTCAACGGTGAGACCCGAACGGACGCGTTCCGCGAGCTTAACGTCATGGGCGAAGTACCTGTTATGGAAGACGCCGATCTGGTGTTGACCCAATCGGGTGTTATTCAAGATTACGTTTCCTCAAAAACCGGAAAACTTGGTGGCCGTTCAGCAGCCGAGCGCCGCGACATCCTGCGCTGGATGTTCTTTGACAATCACAAAGTCAGCGGCGTCGCTGGCCCATTGCGGTTCTTGATGAACTTTCTGCCTGAAGAAAAACGCAATGCGGATGTAATTGCATTTATGTCGGCCCGTTTGCAGGGCGCATTGAAAATCATGGAAACCCAATTGGCCGAAACGCCCTACCTAGCAGGGGATGCTCTCACGATCGCGGACATCGCATGTGTCGGTTACCTGTTCTACCCCGAGCCATTCGGGTTTGATCGCGCCGAATTCCCCCACATCGACGCATGGATGACGCGGATCGAGAACACTAAGGGCTACAAACACCCTTATGATTTGATGCCAGGATCGCCTGCCGATCGCGCCTAACGCTTTAGTGACGCGACGATAGGCTTGAAATGGCTCCAGTTGACGTGCACGTCAATTATTAAGACGAATTCGAAAGGACCGACCTGATGACTGACGCATATATTTACGACGCGATCCGCACGCCTCGCGGCAAAGGCCGCAAGGATGGATCGCTGCATGAAGTGACATCTGCTAAACTCTCTGCCGGCGTTTTGAACGCCCTGAAAGAACGCAACAACCTTGAGGGTCATGCCGTAGAGGATGTGATTTGGGGCAATGTCACCCAAGTTAAAGAAGCGGGTGGGTGTTTGGCACGCACAGCGGTTCTGGCGTCTGATTTGGACCAATCCATTCCTGGCCTTGCGATCAACCGCTT
>CALBVZ010000034.1 GCA_937969445.1 uncultured Octadecabacter sp.
TGATCCGTTCTGCGCTGAACGTCACCGCGACGATTTTAAACGCTTGATTGCGGAAGACATGGATATAGCCATCGGAAACGACGCTGAGTGGATGACACTGTACGAAACCGATGATCTTGACGACGCATTGCGCCAAGCCGCGGCTGTCTGCGATATCGTTGCATGCACCCGTTCGGGCGAAGCTGTTTGGGTTCAGCAAGGCGACAAGCGCTTCACCGCAGACGTTACGCCGGTCACGCCGGTTGATGCGACCGGCGCTGGCGATCAGTTTGCAGCGGGTTTCTTGTTTGGTGTCGCAACAGGGCGCCCACTGGACGTGGCAGCGCAAATGGGTGTGCTGTGCGCGGCAGAAGTCATCGGCCACATCGGACCACGGCCGGAAGTGAACATGGCAGCCGTGTTCGCGGAAAAAGGCCTAATCTAATTACGAAAAAACCCCTCGCTTTCGGGCGAGGGGTTAATTTTTTAGCCTAATTAGAGCGATTTAAGCACCCAGTTTTGCGTGGACCTCATCCAGATCAATCTCGGCCATCGGCATTTTGTTACCCGGATTGTGGAAATCATATTTGAACAGATTGAAGTCCTTTTTGTAGATCTCATACATTAGATGCATCGACAGATCGTCAAAGTAGTCTTCGACCGGATGAAGACGCTTGGGGCCGTGACCTTCGCTTTCGTTGAAGCGTGGGATTTCGGCCAAATCAATCGGGTTCGGCGTTTCGATCCCGTTCAAAACGTCCTGCATTCCGTCGTTAAACTGTTCTGTCCAAAAGATTTTGTCGTACTTCCCGCCGTTCACAATGAACGTTGAAATATGACCGGACATGGCGGACCAGTGAATGTCAGGGTCCATCGGGCGGCGGAATTTGATGGTGTCGCGCGCGAACAATAGGAAGCGGCGGAATGATTTGATTTGGTCAAATTCGAACCCGTCTTCCGGGCTACCCACTTCGATGCCGTATTTCTGGATCAACAGCGGAACAAGATTGCCGCGGTAACGTTTGCCGTTGCGCTGAATACCGCAGATCTTGTCAAAGAAGCTCGACAAAATGCGGGTGTATGGATTGCGAACGCACGTAAACGTATAGCTGCTATGGCTTTTTACGTTCTCGGTGATCAGTGGCTGGCTGTCTTCCATCGCCCACTTGTGCATGCCGTCTTGGGCGTCATGAATATCACCGTCAAAAAATTCGCCATGATCGGAATAATACATGATCTGGCCGATCGTCGAACAGGCGCACTTAGGCACCACGCGGTATACCACGCTTTCTGTTTGCGTCATCCAAGTGCCGGGAAAACCCATCTAACTCGTCCTCATAATTGCGCGTTGCTGTTCACGTCAGCATCGCTTTTACGCAAAAAAGCAAATAATTCGTGTTTATTCAATGCGTCTTCACGTCTACATAAGAAAAACAGTTCACCTATCAGGGGAATATTGTTTCTAAAATGGCAAAAATCGCCTTCATCTTGCTATGCCACAAAGACCCTGAAGCCATCGTGCAGCAGGCGCTACAGTTGACCGCGGTCGGTGACTACATCGCAATTCACTTTGATGCCAGTGCCCCCAAAGAAGCGTTTGCCCTTATAGAAAAGGAACTTGGGGATAATCCCAACGTCACCTTTGCCAAAAAGCGGATCAAGTGCGGTTGGGGTGAATGGTCACTCGTGCAGGCAACTTTGTACGCGGTTGAAGCCGCGGTTGATGCGTTTCCGCGGGCCACACATTTTTATATGGTTTCGGGCGATTGCATGGCGATTAAGTCCGCCAGCTACGCCAAATCCCTGCTAGACGCCGATGATTGCGACTACATCGAGAGTTTTGATTTCTTCGAGTCCGACTGGATCAAGACCGGTATGAAAGAAGAGCGGCTGATTTACCGCCACTTCTTTAACGAACGTACCCACAAAACATTGTTCTACAATTCGTGGTGGGCGCAACGAAAACTTGGGCTGGAGCGTGAGATCCCGGCAGATCTGCAAATTATGATCGGGTCGCAGTGGTGGTGTTTGCGTCGCCGCACCGTCGAATGGATCATCGACATGACCAAGAATCGCCCTGATGTGATGAAGTTTTTCCGCACCACATGGATTCCAGATGAGACGTTCTTCCAAACGCTGGTGCGTCATTTAGTTCCTGAACCCGAAATTCGCACCCGCACGCTGACCTTTTTGATGTTCACGGACTACGGCATGCCAGTGACATTCTATAACGATCACTATGATCTTTTGCTGTCGCAGGACTTCTTGTTTGCCCGCAAGATTTCACCCGAAGCGACGTCGCTGAAGGAACGGTTGGGGCGGCTTTATGCGTCTGGCCGGGATGATTTCAAAATTTCGGACGAAGGGCGCAAGCTGTTTGGCTTCCTAACTGGGCGCGGGCGCATTGGACGCAGATTCGCGCCGCGTTTTTGGGAAACGGAAACCTCGCTTGGGCGGGAACGCGAATTGCTGATTGTGGCCTGCAAAAAGTGGCACGTCGCAAAGCGTTTTGTTGGGTCTGTGAAACATCACACGACCATTCCGTGCATCGACTATTTGTTCAACGAAGAAGACACTGATTTGCCCGATCTGGGCGGTATTCAAAGCACACTGGGAAAACGTACACGTCACCGTCGTGCGTTGATGCGGATGTTGTTTGACTACTACGATACGGATCGTTTGATAATTTGCTTGGACACGGCGAACCTTGATCTGATGCACGACTTCTTCAACGACCGCTCAACGACGCGGCTGTTGGAATTGGAATGTGATTTCACCGACGAATACCTGATCGGACACGCCAAGCGCGTCGGCCTTGCTGGGGATCAAACGGCGGATGAAACAATGGAGCAACTTTTGCCCACCATTCGTTATGACGTTGTTTATGAATCCGACCGTATTCGGGATGCCGGTTTCGAAAACCACTTGCGTGTACGTGAATTGGCCAGCCCTGATGAGAACACGCCACCTATTTGTGATTTCTTGAGCGTGTCCGAAGATGTCGGGCGCAGTATCTCACAGACACCATACTTATTTTCCGACTAAGGAGAGAGCCCTTGGATTTCATCTATGATGACCAGAATATTTTCGCCAAAATCTTACGTGGGGAGATCCCTAACCAAACGGTGTATGAAAATGATCACGCATTGGCGTTTCGCGATCTATACCCGCAGGCACCCGTGCATGTTTTGGTGATCCCGAAAGGACCATATATGTCTTTGGACCACTTCGCGCGGGATGCCTCAGCAGATGAGCAGGTGGGGTTCATGCAGGCTGTTGCTGAAGTGTGTCGTTTGGAAGGTGTTGAGGATGGGTTCCGTGGCATTTCCAATTCCCGTGAACATGGTGTGCAGGAAGTCCCGCACTTTCATATGCATATTCTAGCCGGGCGTAATTTGGGGCGCATGTTGGAGAAGTAATGTGCGTCGAATTGGCTTCGCCAATCCGACCAACTGGAGGGCCAGCCCTCCAGACCACCCGGGATATTTGCGAAACAAAAGCAAGAGGTAGGAAGCTCAGGCGCGGGTGAGATTTAGGAACACGTCTTCGAGGTGCGGGTCTTCGGTGCGCACGTCTTTGATCGTGATGCCGGCGTTGTGGACTTGCGACAGAATTTCGTCGGCGCGAATCTGTGAGGTTTTGTAGGTAAAGGCGAGCGTGCCATTTTCACGTTTCGTCCCCTCGATCCCGTCGGGCATTGCCGTAGGCAGTTGGCTAGGTGTGTCCGGCGTGATGACCATTGTCTTGGCGTCCAACTGCCCGAGAAGGTTCGCTGTTGTATCATTCGCGATGACCTCGCCGTGGTTGATGATGGCGATTTGGTCGCACATCTGTTCGGCTTCTTCCAAATAGTGGGTGGTGAGGATGATGGTCATACCTTCATCATTCAGGCGGCGTACGTGTTGCCACAGCATGTTGCGAAGTTCGATGTCGACGCCTGCTGTAGGTTCATCCAGCACCAGAATTTGCGGTGAATGAACCAACGCTTTGCCAAGCAAAAGGCGACGACGCATGCCCCCCGAAAGGGAACGGGCATAGGCCTCTGCTTTGTCTGTGAGGCCCGTAAGCTCCAACAGTTCTTCGGTGCGGCGTTGTGATTTTGGTACGCCATACAACCCCGCCTGAACGTCCAAGGACCCACGCGGCGTAAAGAATGGGTCTAGGTTGGGCTCTTGCGGCATGATCCCGATCGCGGCGCGGGATTGGCGCGGGTTTTCATCCTGATCGAAGCCCCAAATGCGCACGGTGCCTGCGGATTTGGTCACCAGACCTGCAAGAATGTTGATTATCGTTGATTTGCCCGCGCCGTTTGGCCCCAGTAGCCCGAAAATGGAGCCACGTGGCACTGTTAGATCGACCCCTGTCAGCGCTTCTTTTGCGGGGCTGCGTTTGCTGGCGGCATATGTTTTGCGTAGACCTGTGATTTCCAAAGCGTTCTCGGACATACAGTGCATTCCCATCTTGTTCGCGCGGCGCGGATCGCTAATATGGACCGCGTTCGATACCGTTCTTATGTGGCACCTAACGTGCCCCCAGCCCAGAGGCAATTGCATGACAACCACCGCCCAAGAAACCAAGATTGTGAACGAGCGGCGGATTGCCTGTGATGGTGGCGAAGGCGCATTGGGCCATCCGCGTGTCTGGCTGCAGATTTCTAAAAAGCAAGGTTGGGTCGAGTGTCCGTATTGCGATTGCAAATACGTTTACGGCGACGCTGCTGACTGATGCAAAAGCTGCGCCTGTTCTCAGCGATTCTGGCGCTTGCCGTTGCTGCGACGTTGATTGCCCGCTTCGGTATGACGATGCAGGAAAAAGAGATTTCGGTCTCGGGCGCTGTTTGGAACGATGTTCGATATTTCACCATTTGGGCGAATACGCTGGTTGGTTTTACCAGCGTCGCGATTGCGTTAGGGCGTGTTCCACCACAATGGCTGACGGCGGGTCTGACGATGGCAATCGCACTTGTCGCAATTGTGTTTCATGTGCTGCTGGCGGGTGATGATCCGCGGACCGGATTGGATTGGGTCGTGAATGGGATGCTGCACACCGTCATTCCGATTTCTTTCATAGGTCTGTGGCTTTTTGCGCTGCCTAAAGGGCGATTGGTTTGGCGTGATCTAGTGATTTGGAGCGCATTTCCCATTCTTTATTCAATCTATGCGATCGCGCGCGGGGCAGTGGATAGTGAGTATCCTTATTTCTTCTTGGATGTCGCGGTCATTGGGGCAAGTGGCGTTGCGCTTTGGGTTGCGGGGCTGGCCCTTGTGTTTTTAGTGGGTGGTGCGATTTTGATTGCCTGCACACAGCGGTTTGCGCGGGTATAAGAACCCTCACCTTCTGCTTGAACGATTGAACCCTCTCTCAGTCCCCGTTACCTATACGAGGTCTGCATAAGGGGGCTACGCAATGGCGTTCGGCAAAGGTTGTCATCTACATCTGATCGACGGGTCGGCATTTATTTTTCGCGCATATCACGCGTTGCCACCACTGACGCGCAAGTCTGACGGGTTGCCGATTGGGGCCGTGTCAGGATTTTGCAACATGCTGCAACGCTATGTCGAGGGCAACGTGGGCGGCGATGTTACCCATGTCGCCGTGATTTTCGATAAAGGTAGCCATACGTTCCGCAACGAAATGTATGACCAGTACAAAGCCAACCGCGAGGCCATGCCAGAAGACCTGCGCCCGCAGATGCCGCTAACCCGTGATGCGACCCGCGCGTTCAATATCGCCTGTGAAGAGATCGAAGGGTTCGAGGCCGACGACATTATCGCAACCCTTGCGCGCCAAGCCCGCGAGGCTGGCGGTAGTTGCACAATCATTTCCAGCGACAAGGACATGATGCAATTGGTCGGTGACGGCGTGGTGATGATGGATGCCATGAAGGGCAACAAGATCATCGACGTAGATGAGGTGCATGAAAAGTTTGGCGTAGGCCCTGACCGCGTGATCGACATTCAGGCGCTTGCTGGCGACACCGCCGATAACGTGCCCGGCGCACCCGGGATCGGCATCAAAACCGCTGCTTTGTTGATCAACGAGTATGGCGACCTGGAAGAGTTGCTTGATCGCGCTGAGGAAATCAAACAACCCAAACGCCGCCAAACTTTGATCGACAACCGCGCCCAGATTGAATTGTCCAAGCGTCTTGTGACGCTGGATGACGCGATGGATCTGCCGTTTACGCTCGATGACCTTGAGGTGCGTGATCCGGAACCTGATGTGCTGCTTGAATTCCTTACGCAGATGGAATTCCGCACGATTGTGAAACGTGTCTCTGACAAGCTGGGGATTGAGGCTCCGGTCATTGAAGAAGCTCCGATCGATGTCGTTGAGGGTACGCCCGAACAACCTGCCTTTGACGCTGAGAAATACGAATGGGTGAAGGACGCGACTGCGTTGCAAGTATGGATCGACCGTATTTATGCGCGCGGCTACGTCGCCGTTGATACGGAAACGACAGGCCTGAACGAGATGGTCGTCGACCTTGTTGGCGTGTCCCTGTGCGTTGACGCGGGCGAGGCCTGCTACATCCCGCTGACCCATAAAGGTGGCGCTGCGGATGATCTGTTTGGCAATGATGAACTCGCCAAGGATCAAATGGATTTCGAGAGCGCCTTAGCGATCCTCAAACCCATGCTGGAAGACGATAGCATCCTGAAAATCTTCCAGAACGCCAAATATGACTGCAAGATTTTCAAGCGTTTGCTAATTGACGTGACCCCTATCGACGACACGATGTTGATGTCCTACGCGATGAACGCAGGGCTAAACCGTCACGGCATGGATGTGCTTTCGGAACAGTATCTTGGCCACACGCCGATCCCGATCAAACCCCTTCTTGGGACAGGCAAATCAGCGATTACCTTTGATCGTGTGGATGTGGCGGAGGCCGTGAAATACGCGGCGGAAGACGCCGACATCACCCTTCGCCTGTGGCAAGTCTTGAAACCCCAGCTGCACAAGAACCAGGTCACTTCCGTCTATGAAACGATGGAACGCCCGCTTGTTCCGGTGCTGGCGAAAATGGAAATGTCCGGCATCAAGGTCGACCGCGATACGCTGTCGCGTATGTCCAATTCCTTCGCCCAAAAGATGGCAGGGCTTGAAGACGAATTGTACGAGCTCGCTGGCCACAAATTTAACGTCGGCTCGCCTGCGCAAGTGGGTGAAATCTTGTTTGACGAAATGGGGCTCGAGGGCGGCAAGAAGGGTAAGACAGGCAAGTATTCCACGGGTGCAGATATCCTCGAAGACCTCGCGACCGAGCATGATTTTCCCGCCCGCGTCCTTGATTGGCGGTCTTTGTCGAAACTGAAATCGACCTACACAGACGCGCTGCAAACCCACATCAACGCAGAAACGGGGCGGGTGCATACGTCCTATTCCATCACGGGCGCGAATACGGGGCGGTTGTCGTCCACAGAACCGAACCTGCAAAACATTCCGATCCGCACGGATGAGGGCCGCAAAATCCGTGAGGCCTTTGTCGCCGAGGAGGGCAAGGTCCTTGTCGCGCTGGATTACTCCCAGATCGAACTGCGCATTCTGGCCCATGTCGCCAATATCGAAACCCTAAAACAGGCGTTCCGCGACGGCCACGACATCCACGCAATGACCGCGTCCGAGATGTTCAACGTGCCGTTGGACGAGATGACCAGCGACGTGCGCCGCCAAGCAAAGGCGATCAACTTTGGCGTCATCTACGGCATTTCCGGCTTCGGCCTCGCGCGCAACCTGCGCATCCCCCGTGCCGAGGCGCAGGGGTTTATCGATCGCTACTTCGAACGCTTCCCCGGCATCCGCACGTTCATGGATGACACTGTGGCGTTTGCCAAAGAACACAACCGCGTCGAAACGCTGTTCGGCCGCAAAATCCACACGCCCGAGATCAACGCCAAAGGCCCGCAAGCAGGCTTCGCCAAACGCGCCGCCATCAACGCGCCGATCCAAGGAACCGCCGCCGACGTCATCCGCCGCGCAATGATCCGCATGGACGACGCGATCGCGCATCTGCCAGCGAAGATGCTGCTACAGGTTCACGATGAACTGGTGTTTGAAGTGGACAAAGACCGTGCCGACGACCTTATCGTGGCTGCCAAAAACGTCATGGAAAACGCCGCCAATCCGGTGGTGAAATTTGACGTACCACTGGTTGTGGATGCAGGGATTGGG
>CALBVZ010000035.1 GCA_937969445.1 uncultured Octadecabacter sp.
TTCTGTTTCGGGGCATCATGAATGACATGGAACCGGCCATCGATGACTTTACCGACCTCGCCGGAGAGCTTGAGCCAGCGCTTGAACTTCTCGCGACCGAGATGGGGCCTGCCCTGATGGAGTTGATCCAAACACTTGATTCCGTGCGGTATTATGAACGTCCTGAAATCCTGCCAAACGGGGATATCATCATCCGGCGCAGTCCGGATGCGCCAGACTACGAACCGCGCGACATGGGCGAAGTCATCGACCTTTAGCCTGCTTTCGTTCGGCGGGCGCCTTTGACACGAACCGAGGCTTTTACACCCAGAGAACTGGCGAGCGAGTCTAGTCGCGCTTGGGCAACTTCGCCAAACAACGGGCCAGCCGCTTCTTTTAAGACCAATTCAAGCGTGTTCGCCTTGGCTGAATACTTCAGCGTTCCGGGTTGCTCATCGGCCTTGATCCACAACATTGCGCCCAATCGCATGGCTTTCCCGAGCACTTCGGCATTGCGCTGCTCTTTGGTGTCCAGCAATTCGAACAGGGGTTCAAACCGCGTGCCGTCGCGCTTGTTGGTATAGCGATGCAAAAGCGCGATCCCTAGGAACACGCGTTCAGAGTGTTTCAACCCACCCAAGTTTGCACGCGTTGTGTTGTCGAACACGACCTCGTGGCGGTAATCGGGATGTGCACGCCAGCTTACATCATGGAGCAAACATGCCGCCCTGATGATGCGCTTTCGTGCTTTGCTGGTGCGGCCGAACAGGGGCATGACAAAGTGGTAAAGCGTGCGCCCAAACCCAGGCAGGCGGGCATCTTTGGCTTCGGCGAAACGGCATGCTTCTATTAGCGGGTCACGCTCGCGCAGCTCTGCAGGCATTTGTTCATAGAGCATGCCTTCGCGGATGCCGTAGCTGGACACTGTGATGTCCTTGGGTTTGAAACGGGCGACAACTTCGCGCAGGACATGAACCGCATAAGGCACCAACGCCATGCGACTGTCGGATATTCCGCACCGTGCGCGTAGCTCTTGTACGTCATTTTCTTCGATATATTTCAGCGTCTTGGCGATGCGGTTCGGTGTCATGCGGTATTCATGCAAAACCGTTAACGGATAGCCTCGGCGCTCCATATCGATCCGTGCAATGGCACGCCATGACCCACCAACCAAGAACAGGCGCCTGCCGGTTTTGCTGCCCATTTTGTCAAACATGTCCGCCACGGTTTCTTTGATATAGGCGCGGCGGGCCTTCTTGCTGGACATTTCACGTAGTTTTAGTGGTCCGAGCGCAGATGTCATGCGGCGCCCAACGCGGCCTTCGAACAAGTCCGCGAGCTCCATCGATGAACCACCAATGTCGCAAACCAAACCGTAGCTACCGGGCCAACCAAGCAGCACACCCTGCGCAGACAAACGCGCTTCTTCTTGGCCGTCGATGACCCAGATTTTCAGGCCCGTTTCACGCAAAACTTCTGCGCGAAAATCGGGGCCATCGCTGGCCTCACGCACGGCGGCGGTCGCGACGGCCGTAAGGGGGGGAATGCCAAGGCTTTTGGCCAGCGCCACAAAACGGCGGATCGCAGATAGCGCGCGTTGCCGACCTTCGGGGTTCAAACGGCCCGTTTCGGCCATGCCCGCACCGAGGCCCGCCATAATCTTTTCGTTGTAGAAGTAGGCGGGGCTTCGTGCCGCGCCATCAAAAATCACCAGACGAACAGAGTTCGATCCAACATCGATCACACCCACACGCGATAAAGCGCGTGCTTTCGGGTTGTCGAAAAGCGGACGACCAAAGGGGCCCCAGTCTTGCTCGGCATCGGAAGTTTTGCCTTTGCTCATATCGCCCTCGTTTGGTTCTTTGTGAACATGGCCAGCACGTTAACTCGAGTCAATTGCGTTACTTAGTCTTCGGTGTGGGTTAGCTGCGGCACGTCGGATGCACCCGCTGAGCCACGCCCTGAAAGAGAAGGGTTTTCCATAAAGAAGCGGTGGCAATTGAAGGCAAATGTGCCTTCATCAACGTCAGCGCGAACAAAGCCACCGTCCGGGCCCATGATCCAGCTTTGCGCCACATCAGCAAGATTTGCAGCCATGATTTGGCTGACGATCTGGGCTTTGACGGTGTTGTTGTTCACCTCAACCAAGGTTTCTACGCGGCGGTTCAAATTCCTGCTCATCCAATCGGCGCTGGAAAAGAACACGCGGGACTTTTTGGCGGGAAGACCGTGGCCATTGCCAAAACAAACGATGCGCGAATGTTCAAGGAAGCGACCGACAATGGACTTAACCCGTATGTTGTCCGACAGGCCCTTGATACCGGGACGAAGACCACAAATTCCGCGAATGACGAGGTTGATTTTCACGCCTGCTTGGGACGCCGCATAAAGCGCATCGATGACGTCTGATTCAATCAGGCTGTTCATCTTTGCCCAGATTTCGGCAGGCTTTCCAGCACGGGCATGATCGGCTTCGGCGGCGATCAGTTCCAGCAAACGGGGCTTGAGCGTGAGCGGGGAAATCGCGAGGTTCTCGAGATCGTCTGGCTGCACATATCCGCTAAGGTAGTTGAACACTTTGGTAGCGTCACGCCCAAGGGCTGCATCGCAGGTGAAGAACGACAGATCGGTATATATGCGGGCCGTGATCGGGTGGTAGTTGCCCGTTCCGTAGTGTGTGTAGGTCACCAATTTATCGCCTTCGCGGCGAACAACTGTTGAGATTTTGGCGTGTGTTTTCAGATCCAAGAACCCGTAAACGACATGGGCACCAGCGCGTTCCAACCGTCGCGATTGGCGGATGTTGGCGGCCTCATCGAAACGGGCCTTTAGTTCGACCAAGGCCGTGACGGATTTCCCGTCTTCTGCCGCTTCACATAGGGCTTCAACGATCGGGGATTTCTTGGATGTGCGGTACAGCGTTTGTTTGATCGCTACGACATCAGGGTCACGCGCGGCTTGTTTCAAAAACCGCACAACCATGTCGAAGGTTTCATAGGGATGATGCAGCAGCATGTCTTTCTTGCAAATGGCGGCGAACATATCGCCGTCGTGGTCCTGTACGCGTTCAGGAACACGCGGAGCGAAGGGCGGCCACAGGAGGTCAGGGCGCGCGTCTAGTACAAGTTCTTTGATGTCGGCCATGCCGATGACGCCGTTGATCTCAACGACTTCGTCCTCGGACACGTGAAGTTCGCCCATGATGAGGCTGCGCAACCCTTTGGGCGCACCCGCGGATACCCGCATGCTGACGACTTCACCACGACGACGCCGTTTTAGCGCGACTTCGAACTCACGCACGAGGTCTTCGGCTTCGTCCTCAACCTCTAGGTCGCTGTCGCGAAGGATGCGAAACGCACACGAGCCTTTGACTTTGTAGCCCGGGAACAAGCCATCAAGGTTATCCATGAGCAATTCTTCAAGCGGCAAGAAGCGGTGACCATCCTCAGAGGGGCAGGCAATGTAGCGATCAATTTGCGCAGGTACTGGCAGCAAAGCCCGCAACGCGCGTTTGTCTTTGCGGCGTTCCAATTCCAACGCCAATGCGAACCCTTCGTTTGGCAGGAACGGGAAGGGGTGGGCAGGGTCGATTGCTAATGGGGAAAGAACCGGAAACACTTGGCGAAAGAACACGTCTTTGAGGTGGGCTCTGTCCTCATACGATAGGTCCTCGCGCTTAAGGATTGAGATGTTTTCGCGCATCATTTCGGCGTGCAAGTCGGTGAAAACCTTTTGCTGGCGCGCCAACAAACTGCGCGTATTTTCATCAATTAGCGCAAGTTGTTCTTCTGCCGTCAGCCCGTCCATGGACGGTGCCGTGTTGCCATTGTGGGCCAGTTCCCGCAGGCCCGCCACGCGCACGGTGTAAAATTCATCCAGATTGGTGGCTGAGATCGACAAGAACCGGACCCGTTCCAACAGTGGAACACGCGGGTTCTCGGCCTCTTCGAGCACGCGCCAATTGAAGCCCAGCCAGCTGAGTTCACGGTTAAAAAACCGCGATGGGCCGTTCATATCGCCGTCAACAACCTGTGCTTCGGGGAAATCGGCCTTAAGGAAGTCTGCCTGAGTCATCAGCGTCTTATGCCCGTCATTTATGTCAGCAAGGTGACACTATCGCTCATTCGTGGGCAAAGTGTCCAGCACTGCACGCACGAAAGGACGCGACAGGGGTTTGGATTGCGCCAGTGCTTCGCGGTCTAGTGTCTCGACGATGTTACGCAACGCATCAAACGAGCGGGGCAAATGTTTGATGAGGTAGGCAACCGCGTCCGGTGTTGGGGCAAGCTGGCGGTCGGCAAAGTGTTTAAGCAAGACGGCCGTCAGCAAAGCGTCATCTGGGTTTTCAATTGTCACCGTTGTTGCCGCAGACAGGCGGCTCGCCAGATCGGGCAGGGCGATGTTCCAGCGCGACGGAGCCGTTTTACCGGTTATCAGAAGCGCGTGACTGTCACGGCGCAGGGCGTTGTGGGCGTGAAAAAGCCACTCCTCCTGTGCCGTACCAAGAAAATCGACATCCTCAACAACAAGTGGGCCGGAGGGAAGCGGTGTGTCCGGTGCGATGTCGCAGGCATTCAAAACCTTAGCGCCGGTTCGGGATGCGAAGACCCGCGCGAGGTGCGTTTTACCTGATCCCGCAGGCCCGATGAGTGCGAGCTTGTGATCGGGCCATGTGGCCGGTGTTTGCAACAGCGCGTAAGCCAGTTCATTGGCACCCGAGACAAAAAAGTCCTGCGCTTCCAGCCGCACATTGGCGGGCAGATCAAAAGCCAGTTGACGGGCCATAGTTTAGGTGCCCTTGCCGATGTGGCCTTTGTAAAGCTGGCCCGCCTTGTATTCACCAATCAAGAACCGCGCCAACACACCGATAATCGCGGCGACAGGAACAGCCACAAGCATCCCAACGAACCCGAACAAGCTGCCGAAAACGGACAGTGCAAGGATCAACCAGACAGGGTGCAAGCCCACGGAACTGCCAACCAGCTTCGGTGTAAGAATGTTGCCTTCAAGGAATTGCCCAGCCGCAAAGATCGCGCCAATAATCCCGATACGTAGCCAGTTGATACCGTATTGCACCGTTTCGCCGTCAATGACTTCGGTGCCACCCCACCATTGGAACAACGCCAAGCCGACAGCCAAAGCACCACCAACGAGCGCGCCGATATAGGGGATAAATGAAATCAAGCCTGCGATCAGGCCGACGACAAGACCGAAGTTTAGGCCCGCAACCATCAACGCGACGGCGTAAAACGTACCCAAAATCAGGCAAACCGTGCCTTGCCCGCGAATAAAGGACGCGAGGGTTTTGTCGATCTGGCTAGCTAGATTGCGAACCGTCTCTTGGTGATCGCGCGGAAGAAGGTCGTCAATTTGGGCAACCATGCGGTCCCAATCCATCAACATGTAAAATGTCACGACAGGAACGATAACCAGTAGAACCACCACATTGATGATGCCTTGCGCGGAATTAAGCAGCGCTGTGACCAGATCCCCGCCACGCGACTGAATCGCACTGCCAAGGCCAACAAGTTGATCCGTTAGGAAGCTGCCTTGCAGATCTAAGTTCGGGAACCGCTCTGTAAGCCACGCTTTGAAGCTTACCCACGTTTGGGGCAGGTTTTCGATGATTTCACCAATGGTATTGATGAGTTGGCCCAGCTGCCCAATCAACGTTGGCACAACGAGTAAGAAGATCAGGAAGAATAATAGGACGGCGGACAGCGTGATGATGACCGTGGCCATAGCACGGCTTTGGCCCCATGCCTCAAGGCGGTCGGCGATTGGGTCAAGGAAATATGCGATTGCCCCGCCCAAGATAAACGGGGTCAGCACGTTGCCCAACGCCCAAAGCAGGAAAATGAGTATGCCTGCGACGAGGCCCCAGTATTGGAACTGTTTTTGTGAAGGTAGGGCCATTTCGCCTCTCGGTGTTACTTGTGCTGTGCTTGGTATCTTAACTGGCGCAGCGGGGGGGCTTTTGCAAGATTTGGCATAAAGAAAGGCGTCTTACGTGGGCATGCCTGTCTTGCTCTTGGGCGGGGGGCTGACTAAACCAATGCCAACCTTATTTGAAAGTGATCACATGCTTCTCAGCCGCTATTTCCTGCCCGTCCTTAAGGAATCCCCACGGGACGCCACAATCGTCAGCCACCAGTACATGCTGCGTGCGGGGATGATTAAGCAATCCAGCGCGGGTATCTATTCATGGCTGCCACTGGGTTTCAAAGTTCTGAAACGGATTGAGCAGATCGTGCATGAGGAACAAGAACGCGCTGGGCACGTGGCGATGTTGATGCCAACGATCCAGTCTGCAGACCTGTGGCGTGAAAGCGGGCGTTATGATGATTACGGCGACGAAATGCTGCGCATTACGGATCGCAACAAGAATGACCTTTTGTACGGTCCAACCAACGAAGAACTGGTGACGGACATCTTCCGCAGCCATGTGGCAAGCTATAAATCCCTGCCGCTGACGCTTTACCATATCCAGTGGAAATTCCGCGACGAACGCCGTCCGCGCTTTGGCGTGATGCGTGGCCGTGAATTCTACATGAAAGACGGGTATAACTTCGATCTAACCAAAGAAGACGCGCTGCACGCCTACAACCGCCACCTCGTGTCTTACTTGCGCACATATGAACGCATGGGCCTTCAGGCGATCCCGATGCGCGCGGATGGTGGCCCGATCGGGGGCGACTATACGCATGAATTCCTCGTGTTGGCTGAAACAGGTGAGTCTGAGGTGTTTTATGACAGCGCCGTGACGGACCTGACATTCGGTGATCGTGAGATTGATTATGATGATGTGGCGGCGTGTGAAGGTGTTCTTCAAGAGTTCACTACAAAGTATGCTCGCACTGACGAAACCCACGACGAAGCGTTGTTTGCAGACGTTCCCGCAGACCGCCAGCGTACCGCGCGCGGGATCGAAGTTGGGCAGATCTTTTACTTTGGCACCAAGTATTCCGAAGCAATGGGCGCGACAGTGCAGGGGCCGGATGGCAAGCCAACACCGGTTCATATGGGGTCCCACGGGATCGGCGTTTCCCGTCTTTTGGGCGCGATTATTGAAGCATCCCACGACGACAAGGGCATCATCTGGCCTGAAGGCGTGACGCCGTTCCACGTCGGTATCGTGAACCTCAAACAGGGTGACGAAGAAGCCGATGCCGCGTGTCAGGCGCTTTATGACCAAGTCGCGGCGCTGGGCCTTGAGGCATTGTATGATGACCGCAACGAGCGTGCGGGCGCGAAATTTGGCACAATGGATCTGATCGGCCTGCCATGGCGCATCACCGTTGGGCCACGTGGCTTGAAGAACGGTGTTGTTGAACTCACCTCGCGCAAGACCGGCGAAAGTGAAGAAATGACACCGGAAAAGGCCATTGCAAAGGTTGCGGAAATCTACGCCGCGCATGGGTTGGGTAAGTAACTAATTGGCAGCGCGGTATCCTTATCGCGCTGCCTTTTGCCTAACTGCGGGCAGCGGTTCTGGTGTGGTTGACCAGAAAGGCAAAGCGCCGTTAGGTGTCTGTAAACAATGAGGCACCAAAAAATGGCAGGCAAAACAGCCCCCTTTTCCCGTTTCGAATGGATGATCGCGTGGCGCTATATTCGCGCCAAACGCGCCGAAGGTGGCGTGAGCATCATGACGTGGATTTCATTG
Source organism: uncultured Octadecabacter sp. (assembly GCA_937969445.1). Lineage (GTDB taxonomy): Bacteria > Pseudomonadota > Alphaproteobacteria > Rhodobacterales > Rhodobacteraceae > Octadecabacter. The sequence goes on from CALBVZ010000035.1 coordinate 7,646, forward strand.
ATCGGTGTGACGCTGGCGGTGTTCGCTTTGATTGCCGTGCTTGCAGTGCGCAGTGGGTTTCGCGCGGATTTCGTGGATACGATTGTGGGGGCCAATGCGCATCTGACGGTTCGCGAGAATTACATGGAAACGGTGACCGTCACGCAGGGCGACCAGTCCGTCGATGTGACGCGCCGCGTTGACACGATTGCCAACGGGCAAGAGCTTGCCGCGCAGTTGAGCGCTGTGGACGGTGTGACCCGTGCCGCGCCGATTGTGCGCGGTGAGGGGCTGGCGTCGCAGGCCGACAACAGCAGTTTCGTTCAGATTTATGGTATCACGCAGGGTGATCTGAAGGACATCCCGCTGGTACTGAACCCGCAATCCAGCTCCGGATCGATCAACGACTTCGGGGTGAATGATGCGGGGGCGGGTATCGCGCTGGGCTCTGGTGTTGCGCGTAAATTGGGTGTGCAGGTCGGGGACCGGATCAACCTGTTGTCGGCAACTGGCGTGCAAACCGCCGCTGGTCGCAGCCCCCGTCGCGTCGCCTACGACGTGGTCTATATTTTCCAAACGGGGCGCTATCTGACAGACGTTAGCCGCGTGTATTTGCCACTGACCGCCGCGCAA